>CAYSHN010000276.1:0-5316 GCA_964430815.1 uncultured Calditrichota bacterium
TACCTCTTTTAAAAAAGTAAAATTCTTTACCCATGAAAACGTCGGAATGGGCAGAATTTTTCTACCGGAAATGGAAATGCATTCTACATCAGCCTGGTTTGAATTTCCTGAGCAATTATTTTCCGATCCTTATTTTCAGGAATCAGTAATAGGGGAGGGAATCAAAGGTATCGCTTATGTATTACAAAACTTAATCCCACTTTATATCATGTGCGATCGTACCGATATCAGCGTCGTCCCAATGGTTCGGGCACCATTTTCCAATAAACCAACTATCTATGTATATGATAAGTATCCGGGAGGAGTGGGACTGAGCAAAAAGGTGTATAATCTGGATAACCTGATATTCCAGGCGGTATTTGATCATATACGTGGATGCAGTTGTGAAAATGGTTGTCCTTCCTGCATAGGACCACCCCTGGAAGCCGGGTTGTATGGAAAAGCAAGTTCACAGAAAATATTGACTGCCTTACTCTGAAATCAGGTCATATTTTATAAGCGTTAAAATCAATACTTCATGGACATCATCGAAAAACTGAAACGATATACAGCAGCCACCACTGTTCCACTACCAAAAACAACGATAGACTCAAATGAATTATGCATTCAATTGGGTGGATACCCACTCAATGCTGATTCTCCTGTGGCTATCCGCATCATTAAGGAATACCCCTTTGCCGCATTTTTACCTGACCCGGAGAAGATCTGTGTCAGTTCATCCATTTATTTACCGGTACTAACCAGAAAAGAATTCGCTGAACAAGTTTCCCTCAGCGATACCGTTTTATTTGATCTTGAAACAACCGGTTTAGCCGGTGGGACAGGCACCTATCCGTTTCTGTTGGGATTCGGAATCTTTAAAGAGCAGGGCATCGAGATCATTCAATATTTCCTGCCCGATTATGGACTGGAGAATGCAGCATTTCTGGAATTGATCAATTCATTTACCGAAAAAAAGATACTGGTTTCTTTTAATGGCAAATCTTTTGATTATCCTGTGCTGAATAACCGTTTTGTTTTAAACAGGCTTGAAAATCCATTCAGATCATACCGGCATTTGGACTTGTTGCATCCAGCACGACGACTTTGGAAAACATTGTTAGAATCATGCAGTCTGAACCATATTGAAACTCACATATTTAATTTTTCACGGGTGAATGACGTCCCAGGTGCGATGATACCACAGATTTATTTCGAATTCATCCATGATGGGAACACCGGGGATATACTGCGTGTTATTGATCATAATCAGCAGGATATTCTTACCCTGAGCCGATTATTATTGCATTTTAACTGGTTGGAAAATATAGCCGATCAGCAATCGCTTCATGATCGGGAATTGCATAATCTGTGTAATGTGGCCATCAGCAATTTTGATCTGGATCGTTCGGCGATGTTCCTGGATCGAATCAGGAAAAGGGGAAATCTCCCTTCCGATTTGACCTTAACGGCGTTTAGCCTGTTGCTGAAACGATTAGGTAAATGGGAAGAGGCCGAATTAATCTGGCATGAATTAATACGCCTGGGTAAAAATACTTTATTTGCCAATGAAGAACTGGCCAAATATTATGAACATAATAAAATCGATCTGATTAAAGCAAAATTCCATACCGAACAAGCGTTGGAATATTTGGAAATAATGGATGAATTGACAGCCACGAATAGTGATCATGACCAGCAAAGCCAATTCCGACACCGCCTGGAACGATTGCACCGGAAGATTGCGCTGATTACTGATCCCGGAGCTGAAGATGCTGACGACCCGGTCTACTAGAATACCGACAAGCCCGGTACCTAGTCAAAAGAAAAATACATAAGTATTGATTAGATTCTCAGGCTTGCCTATATTTTCAAAAAATAATTCTTGATACCCTTCCTTCCCTGTTCAAAATATGCGGAGGATTTATGCGTTTTAACAATTTAGCAGAAATGTTTGTATCAAATGCTGAGCGGTTGCAGGAGCGCATCGCTTATATGTACAAACATGAAGGTCAATATAAATCCATTACATTCGGTAATGCTTTGTTGCAGGTTAAGAGAATCGCAGCCGGATTGAGTGCCCTGGGCGTAAAACGCGGTGAAAAAATAGCTGTACTTTCTGAAAATCGATATGAATGGGCTTTTGCCGATTACGCCATCATGATTCTGGGGGCGATCAATGTCCCTATTTATCCCTCTTTACTGGCTAATCAGGTGGAATATCTGCTCAAAGATTCAGCAGCAAAAATAATACTCTGTTCCAATCAGATCCAGTTGACCAAACTGGAATCGGTTCTAGCCCATTGTCCGGCTCTGAAAAGAATTATTATATTTGATCCTGAACCGGGCAATACCAAATATATGACCCTGGCTCAATTAATGAAACAGGGCGAAGACTTTCTAAAACAGAATCCTGATTTTATAAAAACTGAAATAGCAAAGACCAGTTTGGCCGATCAGGCTACAATCATCTATACCTCCGGTACTACCGGAGAACCCCGTGGTGCCCTGTTAACCCATGGTAATTTTATGAGTAATATCGAAGCTGCCTTGCAATGTCTGCATGTCGATGAGACAGATATATTTCTCTCTTTCTTACCCTTATGCCATGTGTTTGAACGGATGGCCGGTCATTATCTGGCCTGTTATAGCGCATCGACTATTGCTTATGCCGAGAGTATAGATACGGTAGCCCAGAATATGGGGGAAGTAAAACCTACGGTCATGACCAGCGTACCCAGATTATATGAAAAAATTTATGCCCGTGTTCTGGAGAGTATCGAAAGCGGATCAGGTTTAAAGCGTAAAATCTTTTACTGGGCGATTGGAGTGGGCAGAGAATACATTGGATGTATTATGAATAAAAAACCGATCAGTGCAGCTTTACAGTTTAAACGAAATCTGGCCTATAAACTGGTTTTCAGCAAGTTGGCGGAGCGAGTGGGGGGCAGGTTACGATTTTTTGTATCAGGAGGCGCTCCCTTAGCCAAGGAAATTGGTGAGTTTTTTGGTGCTGCCGGCCTGATGATCTACGAAGGGTATGGTCTTACCGAAACCTCGCCGGTAATCACAGTTAATAAAGAAGATCAGTTTCGTTTCGGTACGGTAGGTCAAATAATCCCAGGCATCGAAGTAAAAATCGCCGAGGATGGTGAAATACTGACCAGGGGCCCTCACGTCATGGTGGGATACTTTAATAAAGAAAATGAAACCAGAGAAGTAATCGATGATGAAAAATGGTTCCATACAGGTGATATAGGTTTTATCGATGAAAATGGATTTCTGACTATTACTGACAGGAAAAAGAACATAATTGTTACTTCCGGAGGAAAGAATATTGCCCCCCAGCCCATCGAAAATCAACTGGTGACCTGCAAATTTATAGAACAGGCTATGATTATTGGCGATAAAAGACGCTTCTGTGCAGCAGTGATAGTGCCCGCTTTTGAAACCCTCGAAAAATGGGCCAAAGAAAATAAGGTAACCTATGATAACCGGCGACAATTGATAGCCCTGCCGGCTGTCCGCCAATTATTTAAAAACGATATTGATAACGTCAATAATGGTTTAGCCAGTTATGAATCAGTCAAAGACTTCATTCTTACTGATGCACCATTCAGTATAGAAACCGGTGAACTTACCCCATCTCTGAAAGTAAAACGAAAAGTAGTTTTGGAAAAATTTAAGACTGAAATCGAGAAGATGTACCAGACCTGAAGCAGCGTTATAATTTATATCTGAAGTACTGCTTGAAATATTTATGGGCAAAGTAAAACCTCATCCACCGGTTAAATTATTTGCTGCTGTAACTTATGCCAGTACTGTGGAAAGGGATGCTGTTCTAGCCAAGATCGCCGACCTCTTTACCAAAATTGAGTTTAAATCAGATATTTATAATTTTTCACAGTTCACTGATTATTACCAGGATGAAATGGGTCTTGATCTTTTAAAGCAGATAGTAGCTTTTGCAGATACTATTGGGCCAGAATCTTTACCCGGTGTAAAACACCGCACCAATAATTTTGAGCAAAATTACAGTCAGAAGGGTAAACGTCTGGTCAATATTGACCCTGGTTATATTAGTTCGGCTAAAGTATTATTAGCCACCACCAAAGACTATTCACATCGGATCTATTTAGGACAAGGAATTTACGGTGACGTCCATCTCTGTTATCAGCGGCAATCATTTCAGACTCAGCCCTGGACCTATCCGGATTATCGGCAACCACAGATATTAGATTTTTTTAATCAGGTCCGTAATGAATACTTGCGACAATTAAAATTTCCATTAGACTAAAATATTATAATTTTAGCAGAGGGCTAGTGCAGATGAAGATGACCTATCGTAAGGCAGGTGTCGATATTGAAAAGGGCGACCGAGCCATAAAACAGATCAAAAAAATGGTTCATTCGACATATAGCCACCAGGTACTGACAGAATTGGGACTTTTTGGTGGTATGTATCGTTTCAACAGCAGTATGTACCACCAACCGGTTTTAGTTTCCAGTGTCGATGGCGTTGGTACCAAATTAAAAGTCGCTGTATTGATGGATAAACATGATACGGTCGGCGAAGACTTAGTAAATCACTGTGTAAATGATATCGCAGTAGGTGGGGCACAACCACTTTTTTTCCTGGATTATTTTGCTACCGGTAAATTAGAGACACGGGTTTTTAAGGACGTAATTAAAGGCTTTGTACGTGGTTGTAAACATAATCGCTGTGCTCTGATTGGCGGAGAGACTGCTGAAATGCCCGATCTGTACCGTCAAGGAGAATATGATGTTTCAGGTACAATAATCGGTGTGGTAGAAAAAGAGAATATCATCGACGGGAAAAAAATAAAAAGGGGAGATATATTGGTCGGAGTCAATTCCAGTGGCTTACATACCAATGGATATTCCCTGGCACGCAAGATTTTGCTTAAAAAATTTACGGTGGATAGTTATATCTCCGAGCTGGGACGTTCTTTAGGTTCTGAATTGTTGCGGATTCATCTGAGTTATCTTCAATTAATCCAATCTGTCCGGAAGCAGATTCAGGTCAAAGGCATTGCTCATATTACTGGTGGTGGTATTATTGGTAATACTAAACGATTATTACAGTCTGGATTAGCACTACGCGTAGATTGGCAAGCCTGGTCATGGCCTCCAATTTTTAAGATTATTAAACGACTTGGCCAGGTACCTGAATCTGATATGCGCAGTACATTTAATCTCGGGATCGGTCTGGTATTCATTCTCAGGGCTATGGATACTGATACAATAAGCAGAATAATCAAAATCAACCGATTCCAACCTTATATTATTGGGGAGGTTATTTAATACAGTTAATCC
>CAYSHN010000277.1:0-5307 GCA_964430815.1 uncultured Calditrichota bacterium
AAATCAGTTATTCTGACCTTTTCAATTGCTGTTTGGCGTAAATCTCGAAACTGACTGGCAAACGCTCCCCGGCGATTTTTTTCAAGATCATTAAAAAGTTTCAGATACTTCTCGGTATCATTCTGACTATTCATCTTTTTCATCGATCAACCTCGGCCATTCCGTTCTGTTTTACCCAGTCATATCCCTTCGCTTCGAGATGCAGAGCCAGATCTTTATCACCAGACAGTACTATTTTCCCCTGGTATAATACATGTACATAATCCGGAACGATATAATTTAAAAGCCGCTGGTAATGGGTAATGACCAGATAGGCATTATCCCGGGTTTTTAGTGTATTTACACCCCGGGCTACGATTTTTAAAGCATCGATATCCAGACCGGAATCGGTTTCGTCGAGAATACCCAGTGTCGGTTCCAGTACGGCCATCTGGAAAATCTCGTTTCTTTTTTTCTCACCGCCGGAGAATCCTTCATTAACCGGACGGCTGAGCAACTTGTCATCCATTTCCACAATTTTCATCTTCTCCTTGACCAGCGCTAAGAAATCATAGGCATCGATTTCTTCCAATCCACGGTGTTTGCGGATTTCATTGAGACTCGATTTCAAGAAATAGGAATTACTGATACCCGGGATTTCCACTGGATACTGAAAAGCAAGAAAGATTCCTTCGCGGGCTCTTTCTTCCGGAGCCATTTCCAGCAAATTTTTACCCTGGTATATTATTTCACCGGCGGTTACTTCATACTCAGCACGTCCGGCCAGTACTCCGGCCAGGGTACTTTTACCCGAGCCGTTCGGACCCATCAGGGCATGGATCTCACCCGGATTGATTTTTAGATCGATCCCTTTCAGAATTTCGTTTCCCTGCACCGCGGCATGCAAATTTTTAATTTCTAACATATGTATGTACTCCACTTTTTTACAAATTAATCAGCCGACACTGCCTTCTAAACTCACACTCAGCAGTTTTTGCGCTTCTACTGCAAATTCCATTGGTAATTTGCGAAATACCTCTTTACAATAGCCATTAACGATCATACTCACCGCATCTTCTGTCGCTATTCCACGCTGATTTAGATAGAATATCTGATCTTCACCAATTTTTGAGGTAGTGGCTTCATGCTCGACGCGGGCACTTGTATTTTTGACTTCCATATAAGGAAAGGTGTGCGCGCCGCATTTATCACCGATCAGCAAAGAATCGCATTGTGAATAATTCCGGGCATTAGTCGCTTTACGGGCAACTTTCACCAGACCGCGGTAAGAATTATTGCTGCGCCCGGCGGAGATACCTTTGGATACAATGGTACTGCTGGTATTTTTACCCAGGTGAATCATTTTCGTACCAGTATCGGCTTGTTGAAAATTATTGGTCATAGCGACCGAATAAAACTCACCAATCGAATTATCCCCCTGCAGGATAACGCTGGGGTATTTCCAGGTAATGGCTGAGCCGGTTTCCACCTGGGTCCAGGAGATATGTGAATTTTTACCCCGGCAGGCTCCACGTTTGGTAACAAAATTATAAATACCGCCTTTGCCCTCTTTATCACCCGGGTACCAGTTTTGTACTGTAGAATACTTGATTTGTGCATCATCCAGGGCGATCAGCTCTACTACAGCAGCATGCAATTGATTTTCATCACGGATCGGTGCCGTGCACCCTTCCAGGTAACTGACATAACTGCCTTCGTCGGCCACGATCAGGGTACGTTCGAATTGGCCGGTGGCGGCAGCATTGATGCGGAAATAGGTGGACAATTCCATCGGGCAGCGTACACCAGGCGGCACGTAGACGAACGAACCATCACTGAACACTGCGGAATTAAGAGTGGCAAAAAAATTATCGGTGTATGGTACCACCGAGCCCAGGTATTTTTTGACCAGGTCAGGGTGATTACGTACTGCTTCCGAGAAGGAGCAAAAAATGATACCCAGTTCGGCCAGCTTTTCCTTAAAGGTGGTGGCCACCGAGACGCTATCAAAAACGGCATCAACTGCCACGCCAGTGAGTTTTTTCTGTTCATCCAGTGGGATACCCAATTTTTCATAGGTTTTCAGCAGTTCAGGATCAACTTCGTCCAGGCTGTTAAGTTTTTTTTGCCTGGGGGCCGAGTAGTAGACGATATTCTGGTAATCGATCTCTGCATATTTAACATTTGGCCAGCGCGGTTCGGTCATGTTTAGCCAGTGGCGGTATGCTTTCAGCCGCCATTCCAGCATAAATTCCGGTTCACCCTTCTTTTGAGAGATAAGCCGGATGACATCTTCATTCAGACCTTTGGGAATGGTATCGGCTTCGATATCGGTAACGAAACCGTATTTATATTCCTGGTTGGCCAGTTGTTCGATTTCTTTTACTTCAGTGCTCATTGTTTTGGTAGTACCTTTCTATTTAGTTTATTAAAGTACCTGAGTACCTTAGTGCCTTTCTTTGTCTCTTTGTGCCCTTGTGCCTTTGTGCCTTATTTAATTTGCACCAACTTTACTCCCCTGCCAAACTGCTGCCTGAAATCCTGCAGGGTTATTCCGTTAAAAAAATTCAGCAATTCTGAGTGGATGAAGTGCATTGGTGATTTAATATTACAGAATTCAATCTGTTCACAATTTTCCCGGTCATGGATTTTGCAATCGACCAGGCTGATCGGTCCATCCACCGCCTGGATTATCACATTGATATTGATCTCAGCCGCTGGACGGGCGATTTTGTACCCCCCTTTGACTCCCTGTTGGGAGAGGATAAGTCCATTGCGGGCCAGGCTTTGCATCACTTTGCCCATCAGATCCCTGGGAATATTGTACTTCTGGGAGAGATCTTTGACAGTAGTCAGTTGATCGTGTCCATTACTAGCCATATCCAGCAGAGCGATTATGGCATATTCGGTTTTTTTACTCAGTTTAAGCATATATACTTTCTGCCGGGCACCTCGACTCAGATCGATGTCCAGGCTTTTCACTATTAAATACGACCTTTTTAGTCCTATTTAACAATATATAGTTGAAATCTATTCCCGGCAAGGATTTTTTGTGGATTTTGGAGTTAGTGGTGGAATTTGAAATTAGAATTTGGTTCTTGTTTTTTAGAATTTTGGAATTTAGAATTTGGAATTTTCTTTATTGGTATCTTATAAAAATAATTGTAAAATTATTCATTATTCTTTAATATAATTATATATTATTTAAGACGTTTGGACTTACGATTTGAACTTTTAAATCACGCCAGAAGATAGAACAATCTACCAACTGGTTGGGTTTGGAATTTGGAATTTGGAATTTGGTATTTGGAATTTTTAATTGTAAGTCACCTACCGTGAGGATTTGTTGTCCTAAAAACCAAAATAGTTCGTTTTATATTTTTCTGCCGGGTGTTATCATCCTCACTTGTGAAATTCAATCCGATTCTTAGGTATACGGCCCCGCTTCACACATTTGTAAATCTAACAGGTTCGGCGGGGCACTCCGGCGCGCCTGAACGTTAGTCAAAATAAGCCGTTAATGAAAGGAGTTACACGATGGATAAAAAGAAATATTGCAAGCAAAAGTGTTTCACAACTAAAGCAGGAGTAAGTCTGCCGCTAAGGTTTTTATCGGCTGTTTTTTTCACGACGCTTATTGGGGCTCTGCTCTGCAATCCGGCATCAGCCCAAAATCCCTGTGATGAAATAGGCCCTGACTGCAGAGTACTGACCGCTACCGAAGTCAAGTCATTCAAAGAACTGGTCCTGGCAGTACAAGCCTTGCTGCCGGTACCCGATCCGGCCCGTTATGTGCCCGATGGTGCGATAGAGGCCAGCTATATGCCGTTCGTTGCCTGGACCAAAATCCCAGGTGCGGTGATCACAGGGGGATCCTGGCCATCGGGTTGTTTCCCGATTTATCCGAACAACAGTCTCTGTTTCGGTTACGATGGCAAATCTTCAGCGGAAAAACCGGTCGACAAGACAAAGGACCCACTGGCCGCTGTCCAGGCAATGATGTCCGTTATGGAAAACAAGATTGAGTTATCCGTCTGGCTCAGGCCGCACCCGTACCTGGTGAATGTCGAGGACGGTAAAACCATGGATGTCCGAGATCAGGACGCGTACAACATCGAGAAGAGCACTGAATTCCTGTCGTGGCAGACCGGTGATGAGAATGTAGCGCTGCACATGATCTTCGGGCCGCGAACGGGCAAAGAGGCGGAGACCATGAACACGGACAAGCCGGCCTCCAAGTTCGCGCCATTGAAATCGATCGAGTTAATCATCGGCGGTCCCAGGGACGAGGTAGCCGCTCTCAAGAAGAAGATCAACCGCCAGTCGCTCGCAGCACTATTGGGTCCGGTGGTGAAGTGAGTAAAAGGAATATATATTTTACAGGAGAAAGTAATCATGATCGGGATTATGTCGGCATGCGGAGTGATGTGTTCCGGCTGCGGAGCCTGCCGTGCTGCTTCCAGGGGTCGTGAGTATCAGCAGGAAGTAGCGGATGCCTGGCGCAGGATCTATGGACGCGACGAGGCGACCGCTAACATCTCCTGCAGCGGCTGTCTTGGACCTGACCAGGAGGTATTTCATAGCAGCATACGTTGTACTGCGCGTCGTTGCTGCCGGAGCAAAGGATTCGGAAGCTGCGCCGAGTGCCCGGAAGATTCGTGCGACTATCTGGAGCGGGCGCAGTCGGTCTGGGACGGAGTGCCGCAAATCGGTACGTTACTTACTCCGGATGATTTTAAAAGGTATGCTCTGCCCTACTGTGGTCACCGGGAGCGTTTGGCCGATGCATGCCAAGTCGCCAGACCGTCCGGCGCATCCGGAAGAAAAAATTTAGGGGAAAGAACATCACAAAACTGACCATTATCCCGAACATAAATAAAGTTGTAATGATAATCATGTATAAGCAAGGAAAAATAAGATTAGAAATCTTAGAAATCATTGAGTTATAAAATATCATACAGTCTATTCATAATTCGATAGATGGAGACATGCGTCACTGCTCATCCATGCGGTCGTATGGTAGGATGCACTTCCCGGCCTACCCCTGATTAAATTAGGTCGCAGCAGACAGAGTAACTTACAAATCATGACACATACCTGAATATATCTAACTATAAAGAAAAGAATACGATATGGAAAAGTTTATAGTAATAACAGCAGTTTTTTTAATCCTGTTCGCTTGTTCAGAACCGGATAAAAATAAAGCTCAACCTGATCACAAGCAGCAAGTCGCTGCAATTCCCGATACAATCATAGGGAAAAAAGATGTTATAAATGAAATAGCCGGTTCAGCTTATCTAAAAAGAGCTACAGGATATTTCACCATAT
>CAYSHN010000278.1:0-5307 GCA_964430815.1 uncultured Calditrichota bacterium
TCAATCCTATAATTCCATTGGAGAACAGACCGGTGCGATCAAGCATTCCAATAACACAATTCTTATTTCTTTTGGCCGTAGAATATTTTCAAGAATGTCACTGGGCTTAACCATTAAAATCATGTTTGAAGATATTAATGATGGAACGGACCAGTTTGACTATAGTTCACGGGGTGTGGGTTTTGATTTCGGCTGGCACTATTATATCAATGATGATTTAACGCTGGGTTATCAGATCCGTGATATCAATTCAAAATTAAAAGCAAATACAGAGAAGATTTTTGACCTGGGTGGCACTACCATTGATCGTTTTCCTCTTATTCAGAAGGCCGGAATTTATTATCGCAGCCCCTGGCCCTGGTTGAGGATCTTCAATGATCTGGAATGGAGCAATAAAGGGGATATTCGTAATCATCTGGGTATTGAAGCAGTGCGGGGAAAAAATTTGGCCCTGCGTTTGGGTTTGAATGGTACCCAGGCGGCAATTGGTGCTGGTATGGACTTTAAAATCGGACGTTATGATTCGTTGTTGGATTATGCTTTCCTGCCGTCAGTAATTGATGAAGGGAGCAGTCATTATTTTTCATGGCAAATTATTTTTTAATTTGAAAAAGTCAAAGAGGATGGTGATGAATAAACAGGTTTTATTCTTAATATTTCTTTTGATGATGATCGGTGGAGTAACTGGAGCAGAGAACAGCGGTTTGGCGTTCCTGAAGATCGGGATTGATGCCCGGGCTGCTGCAATGGGAGAAGCATACTCCGCCGTCTGTAATGATGCCGCGGCTACTTATTGGAATCCGGCTGGATTAGCTTGGGCTGGTACCAATTCTATTGTACTGATGCATAATTCCTGGCTGCAGGATATTAATCATGAATTCCTGGCAGTTCAGTTATTTCATGGAAAACACAATCTGGCCCTCGCCGTAAACCTGATCCAGATCAGCGGTATCCAACTCCGGGGTGAACGTGCTACGGAAAATCCAATTGGGACAAGCACTGCGACCAATATGTATATAGGTTTGAATTATGCCACCCCAATTGGTCATGAGTGGAGTGTAGGCGGACAGTTAAAATATTTGTATGAGAAGTATTATTTAACCTGGGCTGAAGGAATTGCTCTGGATCTGGGGATACGTAAGAAAAATATTCTGCCCGAGCTGGAATGGGGTTTGAGTATCCAGAATATAGGTAAAATGAACAAATTACAGTCAATGGCTTCGTCGTTGCCCCTAATATTCCGTACGGGAGTAAGTTATTATTTACCGGCAGAGATTATACGAATCAAACCGTTAACGGCGGCCGATTTGTATTATACCGGCAATAATAGACTGCATCTGAATTTAGGTATTGATATTCCCGTTTTGCCGAGTATTAATCTGCGTAGTGGATATATCCTGGGCGCCGACAGCCATGGATTGACCGCTGGTTTCGGTATCCAGTACTGGAAAATTAAGATGGCTTATGCTTTTGTGCCATACCAGTATGATTTGGGAAATTCACACCGTTTTTCATTTGTGATATATTTTTAGTTTCAGGTTCAGGCTGGATTGCCCCGGACGAATGATTACTGAAATAAATACTACAACTCTTATTTTTTGCAGTGGTGAGACTAAATAAAGCGTGAATTCTCTTTCTAATTTTTCGGAATAATTGTAACTTTAATCACATTTATAATAATGGAATAATTTTACTTTAGGGGTGAAAATGATTGATATAGTCAACAGACCAATCATAGGAGTAGCGAAATGATTCTCGAGTTAAAAGAAACTGAACAAATCACCCCGACTCCCGAACGCAAACAATGGTACAATGATCCTATCGTACAGGATTATTTGGTTTTTCGTGACCATGCCGATTCTGAAGATGATGAACAAACCTTGACTCATTTCCGCAGATATTATGAAATTTACAATGATGGCCGGCATGTAGGTGATATTAAAATATTTTATGCCAACGAAGAAGATATCTTTAAAAAAAGAGCACAGATTCTGATGGTGGTCGGTGAAAGAAACAATGGCATCGGAACCAAAGCCATGAATCTTTTACTGCAAAAAGTCAAGGGGATTTACCAGAGTGTTTATTGTCAGGTTCTGCGTTCTAATGTTGCCAGCTTGAAAATTCTGAAGCGTAACGGTTTCCAAATAGATCGAATGGATGGCGATAAACTCGAGTTATCGATAGAGTTAAATTAGTATCGACATCAAATCATTTTTGGTTGAATATTTCCTCAGCAGGATATCTTGTTTTTCTCACTAGCTGATAAAATAAATTTATTTTTATATCCTGCAAATATGATACTCCTATATTTTTCGTTCACACTATCTTCCGGGTAATGGGAAATAAATCTGATTAAAAGATATTTTTTTTTGTAAGTTATAATCAGGGAGTGGGATTTCAGAGATACTTTATACTGATGCTATGAACACTATCAGAAACATTAATATTACGGCTCATGCAAAAATCAATCTGGCCTTAGCCATTAAAGCCAGGCGTACAGATGGATTTCATGAAATTGAATCTATTATTCAGGAAGTGGAGTTTGGTGATGACCTATTTCTTGAGCAGGCGCATAGTCTAACCTTTGAGACCGATTCAGCCCAATTACAGACGGAATCTGACAACCTTTGTTTGAAAGCCGCGAAATTAATGAGCAGTCGCTTCCAGATTCCCGGACTCCATATTCGTTTAATCAAAAAAATTCCGATTGGTGCGGGATTAGGAGGGGGTAGTAGTGATGCGGCAGCGGTTTTGCGAGGCCTGAATATCATATATAATCTGGATCTTGGTAATGCTGAGCTCCGGGTCTTAGCGGCCCAAATTGGCTCTGATATTCCTTTTTTCATCAGTGGTGGTAGTGCTTATATACAAGGTCGTGGTGAAAAGGTCGCACCGGTTAAACTGGATACAACTTATACCATTTTACTGCTCCATCCTGAACTGTATATAAACACCGGCTGGGCTTATGCAAACTTAAAAATGGGCTTGACAAAAGATTGTAAAGAAACTAAATTTATAGGCTTTGAGTTTCAAAATTTATCGGTGGATAAATTCCGTGGTAAATTCTGCAATGATTTTGAAAAATCTGTATTTACCGCTTATCCACAATTAGCTGAAAGTAAAGAATTATTATATAGTAGGGGTGCCGATTTTGCCAGTATGAGTGGCAGTGGATCTACGATTTACGGTCTATTCCGCGATGAAATACAGGCCGAGTCGGTTTACAGGGAGTTGAAAACCCGATATTCTTGCAGAATTACCCGGCCAGTGAGCCGGTAGCCTGAATCGGCGGACAGGTTTGCAACAGACCGATAATAATATTGGGGCGTCGCCAAGTGGTAAGGCACCGGGTTTTGGTCCCGGCATTCGGGGGTTCAAATCCTCCCGCCCCAGCTGTTTATAGAAAGATTTTTGTAGGAGCGTATTATGGAAGAAATTTTTTTAAATGCCAGATTGAGAAGTGAAGGTGGAAAAGTTAGTTCCCGCCGATTACGCAGAGAAGGTGAAGTACCATGTGTGGTATATGGTGTCGAGCCTGAAGCGATTTCACTTATGGTCAAAAAACGAGAACTGGATAAATTATTATCAATCCGTCATTCAATCATTGTCTTGAATTATGAGGGCAAGCAACAAAAATCGATTATAAAAGAGATTCAATATCACCCGATAAAAGGGGATATTATTCACATGGATTTTCAACGAATCCTAGCCGGACAGGAAATAAAGATCGCTGTACCCGTTAAATTTATTGGCCAGGCACCTGGTGCAAAAGTGGGTGGTATTTTCCAGGAGTTACGGTCCCAGTTGGAGGTAATCTGCTTGCCATCTGATATTCCTAATTATATCGAAGTAGATATCTCCAATCTAGAGATCGGCGATGCCATTCATGTCAGCGATCTGAAAGTGGGCAATCTTAAGATCGATGAAGATGCCATCACACCGGTCTGCTCTGTAGCTGCGCCGAAGAAACTGGAAGAGGTTGTGGCGCCTACTGAAGAAGGAGTGGAAGAAGAAGCCGCTGAACCTGAAGTAATCACTGCTCGTAAGAAGGAAACAGAAGAAGAAGAACAAGAAGAAGAAAAGAAAGAAAAAGATAAATCCAAAAAGTAAGTTGTGGTTTTTGTGCGTATCGTAGTCGGATTGGGCAATCCAGGTAACAAATACGCAGGTACCCGGCACAATATTGGTTTTGAGGTAGTAGATTATATTGCCGGAGAATTACGAAGTCCGTTCAAAGCCGGTAAGGGTGATTATTACTATGTCGAGACCAGGATTGGGATGCAGAAAATCATGTTGGTTAAGCCTACGACCTACATGAATCATAGTGGACTGGCGGTTCGACAGATTATCAATTACTTCGCGCTGACTGTCGCAGATGTGTTGATTGTATGCGATGATTATAACCTGCCGTGGGGTACATTTCGATTTCGTCAAGCAGGAAGCGACGGCGGACATAACGGATTATCTTCGGTGATTTATCAACTCGACACCGATGTTATTGATCGCTTTAGATTTGGTATTGGCAATGGTTTTGAAGATGCCATCGATTTTGTTCTTTCTAAATTTGATCCGCGGGAACAGGGAGAAATAAAACAATTGTTGCCCCTAGCTAAGGAAGCAGTGTATAGCTGGATTGAGCAGGGGATTGAAGTTACAATGAACAAATATAATCGTTCTTTTCTCATCACCCCGGAAGAAAATGATGTTTAATCATCAATCATCTGTAGATGGTGGTGAAATAAAGAGCACGAGCTGAGAATTTAACTAACTTAATAAACTATAAATCCTTTTCCACATCACAGTATGTGGAAACGTTAGACCGAAGGAGAAAACATTTATGGCAGTGTATGAGACTATTTTCATCTTGGATAGTCTCCTTTCGCCCGAAGAAATCGAAAATAACATCAATCGGGTGAAGGAAGTTATCGAGACCCAGGGTGGAAAAGTAACCGCAATTGACAAGTGGGGTAAACGCCGGTTGGCTTACGAGATCCAAAAGAAACAATATGGGTTTTATGTAGCCATGGAGTTTGAAAGTATCGGGAATGTACCCCTGGTTTTACAGAATGAATATAATTATAATGATAAAATGATACGGTACTTGACCTACCGTTATTCCAAAAATAAACTTAAAGCCCGCAACATAGAGATGGAATTACGGGCGCAGGGTAAAGAACCAGTCCAGATCAGACCGGAAGCTGAATTAGTAACGATTGGTCCCGGCAGGGGAAGATCGGGGAATAGATATTCCTCTAAAAAGGACGGGGGGGTGAAAAATGTACAGTAGCAGAGGAGCAGGTAGAACCG
>CAYSHN010000279.1:0-5306 GCA_964430815.1 uncultured Calditrichota bacterium
AACATGAAAACACGACAGGCAACAGATTTTAGTTTTGAACTCCTGCAAAATTATCCCAATCCATTCAATCCCAGCACAACCATATCTTATTCGATAAAATATCCGGTTCCAGTCGATGTAAGCATTTATAATATTCGGGGACAGCGACTTGCCACATTAGTCAATCAATTTCAACCTGCTGGAAAATATTCGATCCATTGGGATTGTTCAACCTGGGCCTCCGGTATTTATATTTATAAACTGAAAACATCTGAGTATGAACATTCACGAAAAATGCTGTTATTACGATAATTAATTTAGGCCTATGAACATTCTGAGTTTTATAGCGTATACCAAATGATATTAAGATAGATAAAGTAATATATAAATCCATTTCAAAAACAGGATTAGCTATTAATAAATGACTCGGTTTTAAACAATATCTCATCTAAGGAGGTAGAATGAAAATTAGACTATTACTGATTGTTTTTCTCGGTGTTTTTAGTTTTATATTGTCTGGTTGTGTCACCACGGGGGCTTTTATCGCGGCAAATGTAACCGGTGTCGAGTTAGCCGAACCGAATTTCAAAGTTGTGGCTACCAGTGTCAGCGGCGAATCTGAGGCGAACTATTTATTAGGAGTCAGTTTTTCAGCCGGAACGATCACCAATACCATGGCACTGGTCAGAGTCGGGGGTACCGGCCAGTTGTATAAAGAGGCACTCGAGCAATTATGGCAGAATTATGAGAAAGACCATGGCAGTGCGTTGGGGAAAAAACTGGCTCTGGTAAACGTGCGTTACGATGCCGATATTCTGAATCTGATCGTCTATACCCAGGTCAGGTATTTTATCCGGGCAGATGTGGTTGAATTTCAGATGAATGAGTAATAACCGGAGATAGATCTCCGGTTATTGTTTATTTCAAATGTCTTCCTGAACAACTGCTTATTAAGGCGGGATACAGATTAGCAGGTATTAAAAATAGTACAGGTATCTTACTTTAAGTACTCCCACCTGTTCGCTTAAACGCAGCGGTCGACCTGCATGAACTCCCATGACATCATAGGTATCCGTACGGTTACGGAATTCATTAAAAGCCAGGTACAACCAACTCTTGGGAGAGAAATTATAGGAAAATAGAAATCCAATTATTATTTTTTCCATTTGCCGCGTTGAGCGCAGGTACAGGTTATCTATGTATAGACGCAGATTAAGATCATTGATTGGTGTTAGAGAAATAAATGGACGGGCATTATAAGTAATATCAGCAATGTCGTTATCAGGATCCCCTTCGATAAACATATCGTAGGAGGTACCGATTTGCATGGTGGTCATAACATTCCATTCTAAATATGAACCCAACCAGGAATAGTAAGAAAGGTAATTTCGGGCAAAATTATAAGTTTTTTGATAGCCGCCGTAAAAATTCGCATTCCATTGCGAAGAAATGTTCATCCAGCAGGAAACATCGAGCTCGTAGGCATCATATTTTATATCGAGGTCTTTAGCCCGCAATGCTGAAATATCAATTTCATAGCCCCAATTATTACGGAAGAACATATCCATGCCAATCAATCCACCCAGGTCCGTATATTGATCAATTTTTTCATAATTAATAACCGGTCCCATGTATAATAAGATCTCCTTGATATAGCTCTGTTCGAAGTACCAGCGTGGTCCGCTCAATCCCACCAGCTTGGCGGTACCGCGCCAGGGTACATAGCCAACCTGGTCGATATCAAAATGCTGGCTGATACTGTTACCACGGATAAAGGTCATCCATTTTTCTCCAAACATGGTAAATCCAGCCGAGCCGGCAAAATCGCCTTCACCATTTTTAAAAGAGCGGGCTAACTGATAAGCTAATTGCCAGCTGCTGGTACGGAAAGCACCATCCAGGTCTAATACACCATTATCATCGGTGGCAGAATGTTTACCTACAAAAAGCAGACCGATAGATGAGTTGTCCAGGATTTTCTTTTTTAAACGCACCGAGGCGAAGGCAGCACGAGGCTCGGTAGCGTTGGAATCCGCAAGTTTATAATCACTTTCGCCGGTCAATGCCACAAATCCTCCGTATTCCCAGTTATTGATACGACCAAAGGCTTTAGTTCCGGCAATGATCGGCACTTCTGTACCATCAGTAAGTTTTTTGCCGATGCGTCGCGAATAGAATAATTCCAATGGCTTATAGAATCCACTATTACTCTGGCGACCGGAGGCCATGAAAACTTCTTTGCCCTCGGTAAAGAATGGCCGCCGTTCGTCAAAATATGATTCATAACGGGAAATATTAAAATTGTAAGGATCTGCTTCAATCTGAGCGAAATCGGGATAAACAGTCAGTTGATAAGTTAATTTGGAGGATGGATTATAAAAGATGTCAATTCCGGCTGTTGGTTCCAGTTTATAATGAGCGTCGTTAAGATAGGTAGCCTTACCGATAGCCACTGGATAAATTTCCAGATCTAATCCCTTAATATTCGGTTTAAAATCCTGGAAGATAGCCTTGCCAAATTTAGATATACGCTGGCCCTCATTTTGTTCGTAATTACACCAGAAATCGTTTTCAGTACGAGTTGGAATCCAACGTGAAAAATCTAATCCCCATTCAGTTAAATTTTCATTATACTGAATCGATTTATAAGGAATTTTCATTTCGACAACATAACCCCAGTCATATACTCTGGCCGCAGCAAACCAAACACCATCCCAACTATAATCGAGGTTGCGGGCATCGTCCAGCAGACGGGAATCGCTGCGTACCCCACTGCAACTGACTGCGAATTTATAGGCGGTCTGTTTATCCCCGAAGGTATCCAGGAAAAGCTCGACATGATCCCCGTATATATTATCCAGTTTACCTTTATGTTGCTGAATATTCTTTTTTTCATCATAGCAGGTTATCAGACAGTAAAGGGCATCCGAGGTGGTTAATAATCTGGCAACGGTCTTACAGGCTGGTTTCTGTGCATAGTAGGGCTCAAACTGGATGAAATCAGAAACTGAATCGATCTGATTCCAGACTGGATCTGGATATCCATCCAATTTAATATCAAAATCGGTTTTTTTAAGTACTAATACTTTATTCTGATTGTCCTGAGCAGATAGTAGACTGCTGAATAGTATACAAAACAGGATGGTAAACAGTGTTTTCATAAGTTAAAAACCGTGGATATGTCTAGACCAGGGGGATAATTTCATTTCCGCTACCGGTTGTGGCATTAGTAATCTAATATACCAGAATAATCAAATATCATTTACGTATTACTTTTTGCTTTGTTTAAAAAATGACAATATTTTTTATTGATTTGAATTCGAAATAATGAATACCAGCCTTGTTACATGGTTATTAATCTAGATTTAAAAATGGATTGAAAACAATTCTAAAGATAAGTATTTTAAACACAGTAAACAGTATGGTATGACGGGGAATAAATTTGTTTCACTAAAATCCTGCTACTAACCATGCCGGCCAATTTGCCACCAGAATATTTTGCCGCGGATAAACGTTTCCGTGACGCACAATCTACTCGTGAAAAAATCAAAGCACTGGAAGAATTGATCAGTACAATTCCCAAGCATAAAGGCACGGATAAACTGCGGGCCGACTTGCGCCGGCGCCTTTCTAAACTGAAGGAAGAAGTACAATTCCGGAAACACAGCGGGCACCGTGAATCCGTTTTTCATGTTGAACGGGAAGGAGCCGGCAGGGTGGTGTTAATTGGATCTGTTAATGTTGGTAAATCTGCTCTGCTGGCGGCACTCACTCATGCTTCACCAAAAGTATCAGAGGTTCCCTATACTACCCGGACTCCGCTGCCGGGTATGATGCCGGTCGAAAACGTCCAGGTTCAGTTGATTGATACACCGGCGTTGAGTCGTGAACATTGGGAGCCTGAATTGTTCGATTTACTGCACAGTGCGGATTTGCTGTTACTGGTGATTGATTTACAGACAGATCCTATCCGGCAGTTAAAGGATAACATCGCACTGCTGCTGGAGAAAAATATTCCGGTTCATTTTTCACAGAAAATTGCTTCAATTCCGGCTATATCTTTCTCCATACCATTTATCGTTGTGGTGAATAAAGATGATGATCAAAAATATAATGAGGATTTTAAAGTTTTCTGTGAACTGCTGGCAGAAGAATGTACCTTGCTACCCATTTCGGTACTAACGGGTCGTAATATAAAACAATTACGCCAACTTATCCTCAAAGCTTTGAATATTGTCCGCATCTATGCCAAACCTCCGGGTAAGGAACCGGATTTAACCGCTCCGTTTGTTTTAAAAAGCGGGAGCACAATTACTGACCTGGCTGCCAAGGTACATAAGGATTTCTTACACAATCTAAAAACCGCCAGGATTTGGGGCAGCGGCGTACATGATGGACAACAGGTAGGACGAGATCATATTCTACAGGATGGTGATATTGTGGAGTTGCATGTTCAGTAAAGAAGGACAGAAAATTGTAAGGCCAAGGGGAAATGAGTAAAGAAAAGGCACTGAGGCACTATGGCACTGAGTAAGAGTACCTGAGTAAAACAAAAGCATAGAGTTTCCCCTCTGGAGAGTTCCGCCTATCGGCAGATTTCAGATTTCTTGTGGAGAGAGCATAGATGAAGATAAAAGAGAATAATATGTCTGTATTAAGTGAATTTGAAAATCTGCTGACAAAACATGAAAAAAAGGTTTTGGAAAAACTTACTACACCGGCAAAAATTCAGTATTTTCTGGATTCTATTCCGTACTCTACAGAATCTATTTACCGTTGTCCCTTACGTGTGTTGCGGGAAAGGATTGCGCATTGTTTCGACGGAGCACTGTTCGCTGCTGCCGTACTGCAAAGGATA
The DNA here is from genome assembly GCA_964430815.1 of uncultured Calditrichota bacterium. GTDB lineage: Bacteria > Calditrichota > Calditrichia > JAJRVZ01 > JAJRVZ01 > CAVZSQ01. The sequence continues at coordinate 4,838 of CAYSHN010000279.1, forward strand.
GGTCATCCCCCGATTATCCTGGATCTGATTCCAAATCAGCGGGACGATGATCATGTCCTGGCCCTATTCAAGATTGAGAAACACTGGGGGGCTATTGCCAAGTCTAATTTTTCAGGTTTGCGATTCCGTGAACCAATTTTTCGTACCTTACGTGAACTGGCATTGTCCTATTTTGAACAATATTATAATACGGCCAGAGAAAAAACATTACGTGGATATACTTTCCCCCTGAATTTAAAAATTTTCGATCGACTGGGTTGGATGTATCAGGACCTACCGCTGGAATTGATAGCGAAAAAAATGGATGCACTAAAACGCTTTCCATTACTTACCAAAAAAATGATTTCACGTTTACAGCCGGTCGATTTGCGATCTCATCAAGCCGGACTGTTTGGCGCGGATAAGAGGGGCCTACTCAAACTGGATTATAAATCGATCGGTTAAAATAAGAATCACATCATTCATTGAG
>CAYSHN010000280.1:0-5301 GCA_964430815.1 uncultured Calditrichota bacterium
AATCCGTTATGGGATAAGGGGGATAATTGGTGCGGCTTTTTTAGGGCTTGGCCGGGCTATCGGTGAAACTATGGCAGTCACATTTGTTATCGGCAATAAACACGATATTTCAGCTTCCTTGCTTGCCCCGGCCACCAGTATCGCTTCCACTCTGGCCAATGAGTTTACCGAAGCATCGGAAGATATTTATCTTAGTTCGCTTATTGAACTGGGTTTGGTACTTTTTCTGATTACTTTTGTAATCCAAATGATTTCGCAACTCTGGTTGCAGCGCATACGCAAATCTATGGGAACGGGCCTATGAAACCAAGTTCGCTGCTGCGCCGCAGGATCATAGATAAGGTAATAAAATTATTATCCATATCAGGATCGAGCCTGGGATTATTTATGCTGATCTGGATTTTATACGAAGTTATAATTCATGGTTTAGGCGCCCTTAATCTGGCTTTTTTTATTGAGTTGCCCACACCTCCGGGTATTGCCGGCGGCGGTTTGGCTAATGCTATCACCGGCACTTTACTGATCACCCTTCTGGCTACCATGATGGGTGTGCCGATTGGCATGTTAGCCGGTATATTTTTAAGCGAGTTCGGGCAACATTCCCGCGTTGCTGCCGGGATCCGTTTCACAGCTAATATCCTGATGGGTACACCATCGATCATCATCGGTGTGTTTGTTTATACACTGCTGGTGCTGAGCGTGGGGCATTTTTCCGGATATGCCGGCGCAGTTGCTTTAGCGATCATCATGTTACCGGTCATAGCCCGGACTACCGAAGATATGCTGCAAATGGTTCCCAATGCTATCCGCGAATCGGCACTGGCGTTGGGAGCACCGCGCTGGCGAGTAACCCTGAGTATCGTTTTCCGTTCTGCTAAAACGGGACTTAGCACCGGGGTTTTACTGGCTATCGCCCGGGTAAGTGGAGAAACTGCTCCTCTGCTGTTTACCACACTGAATAGTCCCTTCTGGCCAACTTCCCTGGCAGGGGTAATGCCTAATCTGACGGTCACAATATTTAATTATGCCATGTCCCCTTATGCCGATTGGCAGAAGGCGGCCTGGGGTGCTTCGTTCCTGATCACCATGGTGGTATTGTTGGTAAATATTTTTGCCCGACTCCTATTCAGAGAAAAGAGAAGTTAAGTGGAAACAAAAATAAATACCTTGGGTCAAACTGTTCCGATCATAATCGATCAGAAGTCTCCCCACTTTACGACACCGGAGAGTAATGCCAAGATCCTGGTCCGTAATCTAAATTTTTATTATGGTAGCCACCAGGCCTTATTTCAGAATGATTTAATTATAGTACCAAATAAAGTTACTGCGATTATCGGACCATCGGGTTGCGGCAAATCGACGCACATTCGGGTGTACAACCGAATTTATGAGTTATATCGCGATCAAAAAGCAGATGGAGAAGTGCTCCTGGACGGAGTTAATATTTTATCCCCGCAACAGGACCTGATAGAATTACGGCGCAAAGTGGGAATGATATTCCAGAAGCCGACTCCCTTTCCTATGAGCGTTTTTGATAATGTGGCATATGGCCTGCGCATGCATTATAAAATGAGTAAGAACGAAATCGCAGCCCGGGTGGAGGCAGCCCTGAAACAGGCAGTGCTTTGGGAAGAAGTTAAAGATAAATTAAATCATCCCGGTATGGCGCTTTCCGGCGGCCAGCAGCAGAGATTATGCATGGCCCGGGCCATCGCCATCGAGCCGGAAATTCTATTGATGGATGAACCCACCTCGGCCATCGATCCCGTGGCGACATCAAAAATCGAAGACCTGATTGAAATGTTTAAGAAAAAATATACAATCGTGATTGTAACTCATAACATGCAGCAGGCAGCCAGGATCTCGGATTTCACAGCTTTTTTCTATGAAGGAAGAATTATCGAATTCGGGACGACCAGTCAGGTATTTACCAATCCGCTGCATAAACAAACAGAAAATTATATAACCGGTAGATTCGGTTAATCATAACGGAGCTGGCTATGACAATTCATTTTAGCAGAGAAATTGATCAATTAAAAAAACAAATTCTGGCCCTGAGCGTGCTTGTAGAGGAAACGGTGCAAAATGCCATTAATGCACTGGAGGAGGGCAATTCTGCCTTAGCCCGCCAGATCATTGAAAATGATACCCGCATTGATCAAAAAGAAGTGGATGTTGAGGAGACCTGCCTGAAAATTCTTGCCTTACACCAGCCGGTGGCCATAGATCTGCGCTATGTTGTAGCTGTAATGAAAATAAATAATGATCTGGAAAGGGTGGGAGATCTGGCTGTGAACATTGCTGAGCGGGCTATCGCTCTTGCTGAGTATAAAAATATTAAAACTAAAATATATTTCACGGAAATGGTCGAAATAGTGGTAAAAATGCTCCGCAATAGTCTGGATGCCCTCATAAATCTTGACTCACAATTGGCCCGGCAGGTCTGCGCTGCTGATGACGAAATCGACCGGCGGCATGAAGAAATGTTCAACAAAATACAGAATTTGATAATTCGCAATCCCGAACAGACATCGTTGTGGATTCAATATCTCTCAGTTTCCCGTTACCTGGAGCGCATAGCAGACCAGACTACCAATATCGCCGAGGATGTAATTTATATGGTAGAAGGTGAAATTGTCCGGCATAATAAGACCAGATTAAAACTCAATAATGTTTAATACCGCCCGCCAGACCTGCACCACTCCCTGCAGCTTCAGATATATAGAGCTAACTAAAATCTCATGTGCTGCTAATCAGATCTTAATACAGGATTGATATTTTATTACAACAAATTAAACGAGGAGAAATATATGTCCAGAATTATGTTGGTACTAATGTCAATCTTAATGTTAACTACAGTACTGCAGGCAGAGGAGTTGAAAGAAAAATTCAGCGGCTACATGTTCGGAGATTATTACTGGGTAGCTACTCATCATGACTCGACTATAAAAAACTCAAATGGATTCTGGTTCCGCAGGATCTATTTTACCTATGACCGTCCCATTAGCGATGCGTTTTCCGTGCGTTTGCGTCTGGAAATGGCTTCGGCAGGTGATTTTTCAAAAAACAGTTCCTCCCTGGTTCCATTTGTAAAAGATGCTTTTCTTAAATGGAAGATCAATCCGAATCACCAGCTGCTGCTTGGTATTGCCGACGTACCGGCCCTAGGGCTTGTCGAGTCGGTGTGGGGATATCGATTTTTGGAAAAAACTCCCCTGGACCTGCAGAAGTGGGCATCTTCCAGGGATTTCGGTGTAACCCTGCAGGGGAATCTGGATAGCCAGGCCAGACTTAAATATCACTTCATGCTGGGCAATGGCAGCGGTGAAAAATCCGAGGTAAACCAGGGTAAGAAGGTAATGGCCGCCCTAAGTTATTATCCCACGGCCAGGATTATTATGGAAGTATACGGAGACTGGAATGATGAAGCCGGAGCGTCAGATTATTATACTTGTCAGGGTTTTGCCGCATATAAGGCCGACCGCTTTACACTCGGCCTGCAGGCTGCCCAGCAAATAAGGCAAGCAGTGAACAATCGCGGTACGAAATTTACCCTGGCCTCGGCCTTCCTGGTGGTGAAAACATCAGAGCAAATTTCCCTGGTTGGCCGGGTAGACCGTCAGTTCGAACCGAATCCATTGGCTGCCAAGCAGACATATTTGCCCGTCGATCCGACCGCAAAATCTACCATATTGATCGGGGCGATCGACTTCGCGCCGCACAAGGATATTCGCCTGACGCCTAATGTTGAAATGATCATGTATGATGAGAATGATGCCGGTTATAAACCAGAGTCAGATATACTGGCCCGGTTCACTTTCTTTTATCAGTTTAAGTAAACCGGCAAGATCATGGAGAATACCGCCGTGCAAATAATGAAAGGTTAGTAACAGATTTTTTAGGCAAGTCGATTTGTTTGAATAAATGTACGGACAGGTATCAGTGCAGGTACGGAGATCGTTAAGATCGCCGTAATTTTTTTTGCTGATATTCATTGTTGTGAATTAAATAAATAACCTGTTAATAACCCCGCTGCTATATGCTGCAATTAGAATATATCAGGACAGGTCACAATCATACTTGTTAAGGTAAAGCCACCATGATTACGGCCCTGCTGATTATAACAGTTGTATCTGCAGCCATTCCCATGTATTTTTATCCTGATTGTAACCTGTAAGACAATATTGCGTATTACAATTGAATCCATTTTCCAGGAGTACATATGAGATTATTGACTGTGATGTTAATACTGGCCATGGTCTGTTCTTATTCCTGCCAGAAAAAATCGGAAAATCAACTTTCCACTTTAGTAAAATTTGAACAGAAAAAATTTGAAGAGACCTTGGTTTTGGCTAAGCAGCAGAATAAACTGGTCATGGTCGACTTCTGGTCGGCTGGCTGAGGGGGCTGTGTAAAGTTAGACCGTGAAGTCTATCAGGATTCGATTTATAGTGCCTATTTCAATAATCATTTCATAAGCATCAAAATAAATGGTCAGGAAGGTGAGGGAAAAGAATACCGGACTAAATTTAAGGTCCAGGGGTATCCCACTGTTATATTTTTTCAGAATGATGGCATAGAAATTGACCGAATTTGCGGATACAATGTAGATAAAGCATCCTATTTTCAGACTACAATGGATTTTGTAAACGGTAAGAACACGGTCGGTGATATGCAGGCGCAACTGAGTCAATCTCCGCAGGACGTGGAATTGAATTATCGTCTGGCCAAAAAGTATATCGACCGCTGGGAGTCTGCTGACGCGCAGCCTTATTTTAGTAGAATTTTAGAATTGGATCCGCAGGATGAGCATGGCTATAACGAGGAATGCCATGGTTATATTGCGGTTCATCTTTTGAATACCACTGATAACGATCAACCATTGATCGGTTGGCTTGATCAGTCCACTAATAACATACATCTTGAAAGGGGTTTTAACTCCCTGATCAGGTTTTACCAGCGGAAAGAGATGCAGGATAAATTATTAGGGATTTATGAACAGGCCGTCAGGCGGCTACCTGAGAATACAGATTTTATGAATGGTTATGCCTGGTACATTTATGAGCAGAAACTGAAAGACCGGTATAGCCGGGGGATAGAGTTAGCGCAACAGGCGGTGAAACTCAAACCGGGGGCAGCGAATATCTGGGATACACTGGCCTGGCTGGAATTTGAAAACGGGCAGATAGATCAGGCAATAGCAGACATGAAAAAGGCTACCGAACTGGCTCCGCAACAAGAAGGGTACCTTGAAAACCTGAAAAAATTAGAGCAGGCGAAAAAATAAAAAAATTGTAATCC
>CAYSHN010000281.1:0-5297 GCA_964430815.1 uncultured Calditrichota bacterium
CGGGAAATTTTCAAACGGTTTCCAGCGAAAAATATACTGGATGCCGGTTGTGGTTCGGGTTTCCACAGTATCGTTTTGTCTTCACTCGGCAAAAAGGTAATAGGAATTGATAATTCACCGGCGATGTTAACCAGGGCACTGGAAAATGCCCGACAGTGGCAGGTTGCCTTGGAATTTATTAATGCTGATTTTTTAGATTTCAACCGCAAAATCCAGATCCCATTTGATGCAATTTTCTGTTTGGGCAATAGTTTCGCACATCTGCTCACCGCTGCTCAACGCAAGAGCGTACTGCAGAATTTTAAACGGGCACTTAGGCCAGACGGGTATGTATTTCTGCAGATTATGAATTACGATAAAATACTTAAAGAAAAGCCGCAAATATTTTCGGTGAAAGAATATGATCACCGCAAATATATCCGTTCGTATCAATATCTGCCATCTACCATCATCTTCACCATCCGCATCGAAACCCCGGCAGGTAAACGCGAAATATCCAATGAATTGTATCCGCTGCAGTCAGATGAGATATCCCGATTAGCCGCTGATAGCGGTTTTAATAAAGTCAGTTTGTTCGGAAATTTATCCCTGTCTGAATATGACCATTACCATTCCGAAAACAGCTGTGCTGTTTTATCGAATTAGAAGCATCCAGTCATAAATATTTATATTAATCTGTTTTTCATGTAAATTTGTGATACCTTTTTATTCACTTCATGATTGATAAATCATTTAAAAGTGGTTTTAATAACCAAAAGTAGATTGAAATCCGGGATATGAAAAAATAACTGTGGTTGTACTTTTAGTTAGGACTGGCAGAATAATTTTATAGTTGGGAGGTATTCATGAAGCAATTATTCATTTTGATCTTAACCGCCGCTGCTGTATCGGTGGGACAGGCGGTGGACTGTATCTCCTGTCATCAGACCGAGACGCCTGGAATTGTTAAAGACTGGCAGTTAAGCAAGCACAGTAAAAATAATGTCGATTGTTCCGTCTGTCATGGTGAACTGCATGTGTCGGCCGCCGATGTCAACAAAGTGATGATCCCTTTACCCGAAACCTGTGCTGACTGCCATGAGCAGCAGGTAACCCAGTTTAAAAAAGGGAAACATGCCCTGGCCTGGACAGCCATGTACGCTATGCCCACTATTCACTGGCAGCCGATGGAAATGATCGAAGGTATCAAAGGTTGCGGTGGTTGTCATAAACTTGGGATAAAATCCGGTGCCGAATTAAAAGAATTGAATAAAGAAGGGGCCGGTTTTGGCCGGGCTTCCTGCGACGCCTGTCATACCCGGCATCTGTTCTCAGCCGATGAAGCCCGCCAGCCGGAGGCCTGCCAGACCTGTCATATGGGTTTCGATCATCCGCAGTGGGAGATGTATTCATCTTCCAAGCATGGAGTAAGGCATACTCTGAAAGCAATTGGCAAAATTCCAGACGACTCGGCCGCACCCACCTGTCAGACCTGTCACATGCAGGAAGGAAATCATGAAGTGCGCACTGCCTGGGGCTTTTTAGCTGTACGTACCAACGGACTGGCTCCATATCCCGGTGAAAGTGAGTCATGGTGGAAAGACCGGGTGACGATCCTGCAGGCGCTCGGGGTACTGGATCCACAAGGAAATCCTACAAACAGGCTGGAAATGGTCCAGAATGCCGATGTGGCCCGCCTGAGTACGGAGTCATTTGATCAGGAACGGGCGAAAATGCTAAAAACTTGCACTCAGTGTCATTCGGAAAATTTTGCCCGGGCTGAATTAAGTAAAGCGGATAAAACTATTGAAAATGGTGACCGTCTACTGGCCGAAGCAATCAGGATCATTGCCGGATTGTATAAAGAAGGTTTGCTTAAAAGGCCGACGGAATATAAGTATGATTTTCCCGATTTGCTGACATTCCATGATGCAGCCACGCCCATTGAACAACGATTGTTCGTGATGCATCTGCAGCACCGTATGCGTCTGTTCCAGGGCGCCTTTCACGCTAATCCGGATTACTCGTTATGGTACGGTTGGAGCGAGATGGTGCGGGATCTTTCGGAAATAAAAGATATGGCGGAGAATTTGAGGTATAGAGGGAAGAAGTGAAAAAGTAAAAAAGGCACAAAGGGACAAAGAAAGGCACTATGGCACTGAGTAACCTCTCAACTTCCTTCGACCTGCCTCAGGACAGGCCGCCCGAGGAACGCTAAACCGGTCGTCGAGCGGAGTCGAGACGATCCCTCAAGTATTATCCCAAGCTTACCTGCCTCGGGTGGGAATCGGAATAAAAGCAAAGAATATATATTGTAGAACGAAAGGGGAATACGGATGATTCTAAAATGTAATAAGTTGAACTTAACCATACTAATATTCCTGCTGGCAGGTTGTTTTAATCTCTATGCCCAGAAATTTCAGGGTTTAGCTCTTACTCCACCGATGGGCTGGAACACCTGGAATACATTTGGCTGCAATATTAATGAGCAACTCATTCGTGAGGCGGCAGATGCCATGGTTTCATCGGGGATGAAAGCTGCCGGTTACCAATATCTGGTTATTGACGATTGCTGGCATAGTGGACGCGATAGTCTGGGATTTGTCTACCCCGATCCGGTCAAATTTCCATCAGGGATGAAAGCACTAGCAGACTATATCCATTCAAGAGGATTAAAATTAGGGATTTATTCCGATGCGGGAAACCGAACCTGCGCAGGATACCTGGGCAACCGTGGCCATGAATACCAGGATGCCTTGATGTATGCCAGATGGGGCATTGACTTTTTAAAGTATGATTGGTGCAGTACGGATAGTTTAAACGCCTTCGGGGCCTTCTCAACCATGCGTGATGCAATATATGCAGCCGGGCGGCCCATTTTGTTCAACCTGTGTGAATGGGGGAATAATAATCCCTGGCTGTGGGGTAGAGACATAGGACACCAGTGGCGGATCAGCGGGGACATTGCACCGTGTTTCGATTGCGAAGTAAATCATGGCACATATTCTGATTGGGGTGTAATGCGGATTGTATATATGAGAGAGGGGATCAGAACCTATGCGGGACCCGATCACTGGAATGATTTCGACATGATGGAAGTTGGTAATGGCATGTCTGCTAGTGAAGACCGCACTCATTTTTCAATGTGGTGTATGCTGGCCTCGCCCCTGATTGCGGGAAATGATATTAGGAAAATGAGCAATGAAACCAGGAATATACTTACCAATCGCGAAGTAATCGCTGTGAATCAGGATTCGTTAGGAATCCAGGCTTTCAGGTATGAGGTCAGGGACAGTATTGAAATCTGGGCTAAACCTCTGGCCCATGGCGATTGGGCTATATGCTTTTTAAACCGCTCGATGAAAACCAAAAAATTAGAATTTGATTGGGCCGATAATTTAGTGAGAGATGATTTTTTTAAATTGGAATAGAATACAAATAAAGATACTTATAAGATTCGCGATTTATGGGCCAAGAAGAATTTAGGAAACACGAAAAAGAAATTGGTTGGCAAAATTTCAACCCACGATGTATGGATGGTTAGATTAACAATGTAGGGCAGGCAATCACCTCCGAGGTTCTACAAACCTCGAAGGTGGGTGTAGTGTAGTAGGGGCACGTCGCGACGTGCCTCGGAAAAAAGCAAACAACACATGATCGCCGAAGACATAAAAAATGTTTTGGAATATTTAAAATTGTAGGGGCGATTCATGAATCGCCCAAATATTTGTATCATCATCATAGGGACACATTGCAATATGCCTCAAATATTCAATAGTCCTACATGAAATACCAGTTAATTAAAAGACAAAAAAGGGTAGCATGAAAAATTCTATTATTATTTTCTTATTATTTGCCGCATTGACTTCTGGTGTGCACCGCCAGGAAAAAAATGGTATTGCCATTAAAGTTGAAAGAAACAAGATAATGGTAGCGGTAAAAATAGGGAATGTCCTGATTCCTGATATAATACTCGATACCGGATTCGACTATGATGGAATAATAATCTATAATCCGGATTATAAAGATTCTCTGGAATTAAGCAAGGCAATTGAAGTACAAATTGGAGGTGCCGGAAGTGGAGAGGCCTCAAAGGCTTTAATGATTGATTCTGCAGAATTTAACCTGGGCAATTTAAAAATGATAAATCAGCGGATCATTTTACTGCGGAGCGATACTTATAAAGGTTTTCCCTCAAATGGTGTAATAGGTTATTCAATTTTTGGCCATTATACAGTTGAATTCGACTATGAAAAATATACCATGACCTTGCATAGTACAGATAAAATAAACATTGACAGTAGTTGGACAGTAGTCCCTTTATATTTTAAAAACAATAACATACCCTGGCTGGACGCTTCCGTGGTAATTGAAGTAGAAAGACCAACCTCTCTGTCTATGTATATTGATTTTGCCGCAGGTGATGCTATTCTCTTCTTGGAAAAGCCCGATATGAAGTTTTCACTTCCCTATGAGACTTTTAATCAATATCTTGGAAAAGGACTGAGCGGAGATATCTATGGAAAAACCGGCACCATTTCAAAATTATGTATTGGTCCGTTTGAATTAAATAATGTAAAAGCATCTTTTGCCCCGGCAGCAGTCCGTTCAAAACAAGATGGTGCTGATGCCATTCTGGGAAATGGATCTCTCAGAAGATTTAATTTGATATTTGATTACTCAAATAAAAAATTATATCTGAAACGAAATACACATTTTAATGATCCTTACTAGTGATGAACGATCTGGTAACAAATAAACAAATATATAAATGTGCCTCTTGGCAAATACCCTATTCCGGTTAATAAATTTATCATAAAAAGGAAAATTGAGACTTTATGAGTTGGTTGATGGCCGTCAACAGATCGCCTTTTCAGCAGGGCAAAGAGGATTCCTTTTACCACGGAAACCCGCTATACAAAATTTCACTACCTGGTTTGTACCTGGCCCTGGGCGGAAATCCGGATACGTGTTTTTTTAATCAGGATATAAAAACCCAATCCGGATGGGCAGTGGTGGGCACTGGAATCCGTCTCACCGGTGGCAAGGCTGCAATACTGACTAAACTCGACTGGGCAAATCTGTTAACTCAACAAACGTTTTCGGCCGCAGACCTCGATGGACATTTTGCAGCCGTGCGCTGGAAAGAAAGCTGCGTAGAGTGTTTTACTGATCAACTGGGTCTGCGTTCAGTTTACTTCGCTAAAGGCGACCACGGGATCTGTCTTTCCACACGATTGGATTGGGTGGCCAGGAATACCGGCAAAACTGAACTGGATTTTAATACCCTGGGTAGCCGCTGGCTGCTGCGCAATCAG
>CAYSHN010000282.1:0-1602 GCA_964430815.1 uncultured Calditrichota bacterium
AAAATAAAAAGTTATTGATCAGAGAATATATTTGCTTAAATCTTCATCGGCGACAATATACTCCAGTTTTTTCTTAACCATTTCCGCATCCACATTGATTGTTGCTTGTCCTGACTCTGGTAATTTAAACAGGATTTCTTCCAGCAAGTTCGTCATGATTGTATGTAAACGACGAGCACCGATATTTTCGGTCTTGGAATTAACCAGGGTGGCGATACGGGCAATTTCCCGGATGGCCTCCTGGTTAAATGATAATTTGACATTTTCAGTTTCCAGCAGTGCGGTATACTGTTTGATCAGGGCATTTTCCGGTTCAGTTAAAATGCGGATAAAATCATTTTCACTCAAGCTTTTTAATTCTACACGGATAGGAAATCGTCCCTGCAGTTCAGGAATCAGATCGGAAGGCTTGGCTACACTAAAAGCACCTGAGGCAATAAATAAGATATGATCAGTTTTAACCACACCATATTTCGTGACCACGGACGTACCTTCCACTACCGGCAGCAAATCCCGCTGCACACCCTCGCGGGAAACATCCGGTCCGTATTTACCGCCACCGCTACTGGTAATTTTATCTATTTCATCCAGAAACACTATACCGGAATTCTCAACCCGATTTTTTGCTTCCCGGACAACTTCTTCCATATCGATCAATTTCTGAGCTTCTTGCTGGGTCAGGATTTTCAGTGCTTCAGGAATGGTGGTCTTACGTTTTTTTATTTTTTTTGGCATCATACCACCGAAAATTTCCTGCAGGTTTAAACCCATTTCTTCAATGCCGCCCGGTGAAAATATCTGCATCATGGGCAAGGAATCAGATTGTATATCGATTTCAACCTGACGATCGTCCATCTTTCCTTCCAGCAACTGAGAACGTAATTTTTCCCGGGTTCGCTGGTAACGTAATTCCAGTTCATCCCCCTCCTCCATCTCGCCCACGGCCTTCTGTTTTTTGGACAGCGGTGGTAAAAGTATATCTAAAAGTTTTTCTATGGCTATTTCACGTGCTTTATTTTCAACAATGTTCGTCTTTTCCTCGCGTACCATCTGGATACTTATATCCATCAGATCACGGATGATCGATTCCACGTCACGTCCAACATAACCCACTTCAGTGAATTTGGAGGCTTCAACTTTTATAAATGCCGCATCAGCTAAATGCGCTAACCGACGGGATATCTCTGTCTTACCCACTCCGGTGGGACCGATCAAGATGATATTGTTCGGCATTATTTCTTCACGGATTTTGCCCTGAACTTGCTGCCGGCGCCAGCGATTACGCATGGCGATGGCCACCGATTTTTTAGCTTCATCCTGGCCAATAATATATTTATCCAGTTCTTTTACTATTTGAGTAGGTGTCAATTCTTTCATTCTGAAAACTATCCTCTATAATGTTTCAATTATAATATTTTGATTGGTATAAATACAAATTTCCGCTGCAACCTGTAAAGCCTCACGGGTAATATCCGCCGCGCCAAGATTGGAATATTTTATCAAACTACGGGCAGCAGCCAAAGCATAATTTCCGCCTGAACCGATCGCAATAATACCATCGTCTGGTTCAATCACATCCCCCGTACCAGAAACCAGGAAGGT
>CAYSHN010000282.1:1612-5296 GCA_964430815.1 uncultured Calditrichota bacterium
TGCCCGCGGACTACTTCGCCATCAATCTTGCCCCGGCCAAGTTTGCCAGCATGGCTTCCAGACGTCGTAGATATTTATCGGTACGCCAATCTTTAGCCAGTTCTACCACTACTTTTGGTAAATTCCCAGAAAAGCGTTCCAATTTCTCCTCGAAGCGTTCAAAAAGAGTGAAAGCATCAGCAGCAGCGCCAGCAAATCCTGCCAATATGGAATTATTATAGATTTTACGGATCTTTTTAGATTTTTGTTTGACAATGGCCTGGCCCAGGGTTACCTGCCCATCACCACCCATGGCTACTTGCCCTTTATGGCGGACACCAATAATCGTCGTACTGTAAAATTTAAATCCATTTTCACTCATATTACACTTCTCTTTTTTATTATTGACCTGGACCCGACCTAAGTGAGTCCTTTGATGTATCAATGAATCAATTGTATAAACCATTAAATTTAATATAGTTAACCACAGGAAATCGTGCGCTTGGTCAGATTTTCTTTCTAAGCCTGGCCACAGGAATATTTAATTGTTCGCGGTACTTTGCTACTGTACGCCGTGCTACCGGAAAACCTTCACTGAGCAAGGTTACAGAAATTTTTTCATCGCTCAGAGGCTTTTTCGGATTTTCTTTTTCTATCATTTCCTGAATACGATTTTTAATACGACGAGTGGAAATTTCCTCCCCGCTGTTGGTTTCAATTTTTTCATTGAAGAAATACTTTAACTCAAAAACACCATAATCGGTTTGAACATATTTCCCATTGACCACACGGCTGATAGTTGATATATCCATATTGATCATTTCTGCAATTTCACGCATGATCAGCGGTTTAATATGTTCCGGACCTCTGGTAAAAAAATCATATTGCCTCTGTAGAATTGAACGCATCACATTAAGCATTGTGATTTTACGTTGATAAATAGAAGTAATAAACCAGCGGGCTGATTCAATCTTTTTGCGAATATATTGTTTAGTTTCTTTATCGATTTTATTTCTGCTACGCAGTAGATCTTTATAGGTTCTATTAATACGTAGCGGGGGTATATTCCAATCGTTGAGAGTGACCACAAACTCATTATCTACCTTTTCGACCAGAAAATCCGGAATGATGTAATTATGCTTGCTATTATATATTCCCTCACCTGGCTTAGGATTGAGCCGGCCAATATATTCGCTGGCTACCCGGAGTTCTGCTTCGCTGATATTCAACTCACTGACAATTTTGTCATAGCGTTTGTTTTTAAAATCATCAAAATGGCGGTCGATGATGGTTAAGGCCAGTTCCGGCCGGTCCTCGGCGGCCTGTAACTGCACCAGCAAGCATTCCCGCAGATTCCGGGCAGCAATGCCGACCGGATCAAAAAATTGAATTTTCTTCAGAACAACTTCAACCGTTTTTTCGGGGCACTCAAAAATACTGGCTACATTTTCTACAGTCACCACCTCATCCAGATACCCATCATCACGGAGATTGAGGATCAAATATTCACCTATTTTTTGCTCGAGTGGATCCAGTGATAGAAAATTGAGTTGTTCAAGCAGATGATCGATCATGGTTTCTATCACAACTTCCGGACGTTCATAATCTTCTTCATTCTTGTCACGCGGCAGCCGGATCTCATAAGAATCTTCATCATTGATCATATTATCCCAATCTGCATCCTCCTGTGCAGCAGCAAGTTCCTTGACGTCAAGATCAGTCTTATCTTTTTGCGAATCGGTCAACTCTATTTCCTTACGTACTTCAGCCTCTTCCTCGCTGGGAGAATCAGTCGATTCGCTTGATTCTACGGATTGCTCCAATTCCTCATCCACCCCTTCTTCCAGCACCGGATTCATCTCCAATTCATTCTGAATTTTCTGTTCTAAATTGAGGATGGGCAATTGCAGCAGAGTTGACAGCAGGATTTGTTGCGGCGAGAGACGCTGCTCCAGACGCATTGTTTGAGATAATTGTACCATTTTTATTAAAATTGGTTGAAGTTCATATTTTTGGCACGATTTATGTATGAAAATAAAGATTTAAAAAAATGTATTCAAGGGAAAAGATATTACATAATATATTTCCCGTACATCTAACTAGATAGTTCCAACACCATAACACTAATTAAAAGATTAAATTTTAATTATTTTATTATACAAATATCATGCCAAACCTAAGAATGAATGGGATAGTAAATATCATATCTTTCGATTTATTTGACTTCATTTGTCAAGTAGATAAAGACACTCCCACTAAATAAGTGCTAGAAATTTACCTACTGATATAATTTTATTAATTAGAATTGATAAACACATTTTTCATAAATAAAAATTCTATATATATCGTTCGTACATTAAATTCTGCTAGACTATACGAAGAATCTGATATGTTTCGAAAACAAAGCAAAAAGATAATTATACTATTATTAATTTTTATATTGTCTTTTATGACCAATGGTACTGGAAAGCACCCACCCCTCTACCCTACAATCTCCAGTACTGTTGTTCTCCTTAGCGATACGCAGAGTCCGATGTGGTTTGAATCATGGTTTCTTAAACGTAATAAAAATGACCAGGCACGGGAAATAATTTTTAACGATATTATTAAACAAAAATCCCAGGCGGTCTTCCATCTTGGGGACTTAGTAGCCCAAGGATATTTATCCCGGCAATGGTCAGCTATCGACTCTTTTACCAGCAAATTACAAGTTCTCAATGTTCCTTTTTATCCAGTCCCCGGTAACCATGAGTATTTCCTGTTCGCAGCAAAAGGTATTGCTAATTTTCAACAACGTTTTCCATCTGCACGGATAACTGGCTATTCGAAAAAAATTAATACCCTGGCTATAATTCTGCTTAACTCCAATTTTTCCAAAATATCAGCTAGGGAAATAGATTTCCAGCAATCATGGTATCAACAAACACTGAACAAATATTCGCTGGATTCTGCGATCACTTCCATTATCGTTTGTTGCCATCACTCCCCGTATACCAACAGCCGCATTATATCTCCGGATGAACAGGTACAAAGAATGTTCCTGCCCTCTTTTCTACAAAATAACAAATGCAAAGTATTCATCAGCGGCCATGCACATGCTTTTGAACATTTCCGGCAGAATAATAAAGATTTTATAGTCTGCGGAGGTGGAGGTGCTTTACAACATCCTTTACTCATCGGGGACAAACAACGCTGGCCAGATATGTATTCGAACAGCAGCATCAGGCTGTTTCATTATCTGCTGTTGACTATTAATGAAAAAATAATACAAATTTCACTGCGAATTTTAAATGAAGACTTTACACAATTTGAACCTGATTATGTCATCACTATTCTTAATTGAACATATTCAAACCAGCCAGTACTTATTTGAGCTTGGAAAAATGCCGGAAGAGTAACCAGGTCAATACGAACGATATTAAAAGAATTATCGCCGGAATAATTATACCTAATATGGGATTCCCAATCCTGTCCGCTGTTTGTAACAAGATAAACCAGATCATTTTATTTTACCTTTTCTTTCTGTTTATGCTTACGATAGGTAAGCCAGGCGAGAATTAAACCCAGAAATGAAGCCAGGTATGCGATTGACATA
This sequence comes from uncultured Calditrichota bacterium, assembly GCA_964430815.1. Classification (GTDB taxonomy): domain Bacteria; phylum Calditrichota; class Calditrichia; order JAJRVZ01; family JAJRVZ01; genus CAVZSQ01. The sequence continues at coordinate 5,187 of CAYSHN010000282.1, forward strand.
CCTAGTAACATGGTGAGACCTTTTGTCACTTTGATTCCTCCCAGCGGACTTTTTTCTCTAATTCTTCAAGATAGCCCTTTTGTTTTTTTTCATACTCGGCCGAAACTTTT
>CAYSHN010000283.1:0-5276 GCA_964430815.1 uncultured Calditrichota bacterium
CATTGATAAACATTCAACGGAATCATACGAAAACTTTAGGAGGTATCTTGATGAATTTGGACTGGGAAAACGTTGTCGAGAGGTTTATGTCGAGTAATATATCGGCATCAAAGCTCTACCAGGACCTCAAGAATGAAGGGGTCCTCATGGAGGGCAATCGGCAATGGTTTGTTCAAAGGTTTTATCAATATATCGTTAAACATCATCTAAAAATTATGTTGGATGTATTAATACGTGAGGTTTCCGAAGCGAATTTCACTAAAGAGGAACTGGATGTATTAGATTTTTTAATGGAATTTAGTCAAAAAAATGGCAGAAAAAACCTATCTGGTGAATAAGAATGAAATATAGTACAAATATATCAATCAAAGAGAAAATTCCAATAACTAAAAGAATGGGATTAATTTTATTGGCATTATTTAGAGCAGAGAATAAAACCCGTGATGATTTAATTGAACGGACTGGCATAAAATGGACTCCCGTCTATCAAAATCTGGAAAAATTAATGAAGTATGAACTGGTCAAACGGACCATAATCAATAAACATAATCGAGGGAAACCAAGAACCTATTGGAATATTACTCCAAAGGGTATAAAAGTCGCAATATATTTATTGGAATGTCCCGAATTAAAAGATAAAATGGTGGTTTATATTGTTCAGAGAAGCGTTGAAAAATAAACAAAAACCGGACCAGAAATCCGATCAACAATTAACTAAGGTCCAAAAGAAAAGTTCTCAAAAACCGAAAAAAACGACTGAAAAAAAAGAAGTAATTGTATTATCAACAGAACAAGAAATCATGAATCAGCAATTAGAATTTCAAGATACATTGCGTCAAAAATATATTTATGGTGTCGAAGAACCAAGAAAGATTACCGATTTAGACGAGAGATTAATTGATAGAATAGTCGCACGGGTCAAATTGGAACTGATGAATGAAGCCAATCAAAAGGGTAAAAAGTTTGATGAACATAAAGGGTTCGATGAATTTCTACTATGGGTAGCACAATTGGATGTATCTAAATTCCCGAATGAGAAAGCGGTAATCAAACGGGTCCAAGTTCACGGACGGAATACGTTTGTCGATGAAGCCGCTAAACTATTCGTGATGTATCTGAGAGAGAAGGGGTTGAATGTATAATGAAGTTTGGAAAATTTGAATTAGAATGGTTTATGAATAGAATACAATTGAATTATAATGGGAATCAGATATTTCGGATAGATAAATATAGTTCAAGGGATGTATTATCGATTATATGTCCCAAATGTCATTACCAATTAATGGATTTCACTTTCTATGAAAATTCCATTAAAGATACCAATAATAAACATGAGATTTCACTGGAGGACATGAATCATTATTTATGCTGCAATTGTCAAGAGAAAGAGAAAGAGGAACTACTGAAAAAGACAACAGATAAATTGCGATGCCGATACGAAGTCTATGAGAAGCATGGCACGGGTATAATCTCGAAGTGTAATAAGGACCCGTTGAATATCGAACATTGTCAGAATAATTGCGATGAACTACCCGAATGCTTTGAAGCGAATCGGTATCGGGAATTAGATTATTGGTGGACGGAGGATGAGACTGATGAGTAGATTTTATGGGGATATAACGTACAACAAGGAACGCTTCATTGGATTTTTGACGGGTAATACTTTCAAGAATATTGATGACGCACGAAGGTATTTGATAGAAGCGTGTGGTCGCCAGTGGGCAGGATTAGGACAGCATTTATATTCGGAATCCATTAAGATAATACTGGAAATTCGCAAATATTTAATGATTGACTGGTATATGGTCCAAATGTATAGCGGATTTCTGAAAGAGCAATTATACCAAGTGCACCCCGAATTCTGTAGAAATGACGACCAAGCGAGAAAAATGAATGATGAATGGCAGGTGCGGAACCATTTGCATAAATCATTGGTAGTAATGATAAATGGGGTAGTGCCAATGTTCGTAACCAAAGAACGACAAACCCGGATTGGCATGTATAATTACATGTTGTATGTCGACTTGCACGGATTCCAAGGTGCTTTCTATCTCTATGACCCCAATCGGCAGTTATTTGATGACAATAGCACCGATTTTAAGGATTTAGATGCCAAGTTCATCAATCCCATTTGGATAAAATCGTTTAAGTGCCGAAATATCCCACAATTATACGTTTGTGCGGTTTTCGATATTCGGACCCGAAAGCAAAATATGGAATTTGTGCATTTAACTAACGGGTATCTGGGAGGATTAAATTGCATTCATGCGGCAATAGACACGATTTCAATTGCTGAATTCAACCAATTGAATGCCGATGACGATCTCAAGGTCGAATATGCAAAGAAGATTCACACCCATCAGCAGAATTCGGTAATATCAACTGAATCAATGAATCAATCGAAGGTAGTTATCGAGTTGAAAGAACAATGGAAGGCATTTCGGAGTTATATCGGGGGCATTGCCGATATCGGGATGAATGCTCTTATCATGGATATCGATGCCGTCACCAAGAATATCCATAGTTCGCCGATTTATTCGACAATCTATAAAGCAGTATTTGATGTAAATTCAAAGGATTTCATCAATAACCTCAATGACTATTTGGGATTAATCCGAAAGAATTATAATTATGAAGAAACGGCTATGGATAAGGAAATTGACGAACTTATCCGAAAAGTATGCGAAATTATGGTAACAGCAATACGAGAATATAGAATAGATACAAACAAAGTACTTGAAAGTTATTGGGTTGATTATATTGTAGTAATGATTAAACGTAGTTGGTTTCCTTTGGATAATATCCAACAGATATTCTCGTTTCTATCGGAATATTTCCTGTCGGATTTTTCCAGTATTCATAATGTAATCGAAGGCATTGAACTGATCGAAGCGTATTTTCCGAATATCGAACGGCGTTGTACAGCCTATCGGAATTTAAAAATAGCAATCGGTCCAATCAGTACGAATAAATTTAACGATTACAAACGATTAATGGATTTCCTATGCGATTGTTTCATCAACGGGTTTCCCGATAATTCGGGTACGGTATTCGGGAGGGATAAGCGATATGTCAAAAACCCGCATATTAAACGGACCCAAATTAATCAGAAATTATTGGATGATGATAAATTGGAGAGTGAAAAATAATGAAGATGAAAGAACTAATATTGAGAATTAGAAATCCAAGTGCATTTGAAATGGAAATAAATAATTTGAATGAAGTATTAAAGGATATTGAATTTTGCGATGAGGATGCCCAAGCTATATTTCAAATTGAATTAGACTTAATAGAGTTATATAAAAGAGGATTGATGTAAAAATGCCTTTCAAATATACATTTATTACAATTAAAATGAGATTTACAATAAAATGTCGAAATTGTGGCGATGAATGGCAACGGGAATTTATTATAAATGAGATTGGTAGTTCAATAGACCATCCAATCAATAGTTATTGTTTAAGATGCCAATCACCTAATAATAATGTGTTATCATTTAAGATTTTATCAATAGAGGTAACGGGAAAATGAAGAACTTTGGTTTAGTAGGCGAAAAATAATGATCTATAAAGGAAAACAACAAATGACGGCTTCAATGCCCCCCGAATTGTATAATTATTTGATAGATAAGGCAAAAGAAAACGATCTGGAGTTAAAAGAACTATTGGAAATAATCGTAGGAAAATATGCCAAATCAATTGTAGAGAAGGTAGTTGAATATGACTTGTCGAAGGAAAACTAAGAATGGGGCGGTAATCGTTGGTATTTATGTAAATGTCGATTTAGTCCAGATGATAGAACGATTAAAGGATTGTGGTATTATCTATTATAGGTCGGAATTCGTGCGATTGGCAGTTTTAGATTTTATGTTGAATGAACATGCCTTTAATTTAAAAGCCGAAATAGAAGAATATAAGAGAAAACGGGATGAACGGAATCAAAAAATAATATTAGATAGACAACTAAAGAAGAAGATTACACATAAAAAGATTACAATCGAAGATTGTGGACCCATTGGGAATAAATTTCATCCTGACGGGAGTTGGAAAAGGTTTCATGAAAAGGTGCATCAAAATGACAATAATTAAAGCCAATATACAAGTTTATATCAAATGTATGAAATGTAATAAGGATTGGATTAAAGAATTTGAAATTGAAGAATTAGGGAATCCATATTCAATGATCTATAGGTGTATCTATTGCGACAATCCATATACCACGATAATAAGTATAACAATAATAAGAATCGAGGTGAAACAATGCAAATAACTAAAAAACAATGGGATGAACTGAAAAATAAGGTTAAGGAATTAGATAAACAATTATCTGATTTAATGAGCCGATTTTATGATATTGCTGATATTGTATTAACCCATGTAAATACATCAATGAAGCATAATATAATAAAAGTTCCAGATTCAATTCCAGAGGTAAAAAAAGATGAAAAGAAAAGTAAAGAAAGAATATAATAAGGAATATAAGGAAAAAATGGGTCATGTTTCAAAAAGCGAACTGAAACGTTGGATTTTACGGCTTGTTGGTGATTTAGAGGACAATAACCGGATTCATACTGAAATGCTACGGGCGTGTGCAAAGGAAATGCCGATGAAAGTCAAGATTCAATACGAAATGAATTCAGAAACAATAGCAGAAGTAAAACTCAATACTGATAAGACCAAAGAGAAACAAGAAGTTCTCAATCAATATTTTGAGATGTTCGGCAAAGAATCAGAGGAAAAATGGAATACAATCTGGGAAACCATGTATCATTTTGAGCAAGAAGTCAATCAATATTTGAAAGCGTTGGATAGTGAAATTCAATACCTAAAACGCAGGGTAAAAAGCGAGAATATCGCCAGTTTAATGAAGAAAGTAAATCTAATTAAAAAGAAGTGATAATATGAAAAACTTTGGTATTGTAGGCGAAATGAGGATTAAAGAATATATGGACCAATTAAGGTCAAAATCCTTAAAGGAATTACAAGTAATGAATACTATTAACGATTGTAAACGAGAAGCAATCAATAGATTGATTGAAGAAAAAGAAAGGTGAATTAAATGAAGTTAAGCGATTTTTTGGATGATTTCATGGATACCATGCTGGATTTTGAAGAAGTAGACGAAGAAACTATTGATTATAATAAGATTCTTGTTCAGACTGAATGTAACGTTTGTGAAAATGCTTCGGTCAATTGTGTAATCAATATTAAAGAAGACCAATTATACAATTGTAATGATAAAGAAATAGACCGATTCCCCGATATGTGTGAGGAATG
>CAYSHN010000284.1:0-5258 GCA_964430815.1 uncultured Calditrichota bacterium
GTAAAAACCATCCGCAGAAATACTCCTCACGTAAATGTTATTATTGTCACGCTTACATTTGCCGTGAGTGCCAACGGGCAGTATGGCATCATATATTTTGTGGAAGATGGTGTGTTTACCGATATATCTGGTCGGCTTATCTTTCGAAAATCATACGCAGGCCTGAATTTCTTTATATGTTGATCATAGTCCTGATACTACAGATTATTTTGTATTTCTCATTACGGCATATGCTCAATAACCAGGTTTCCATCAGGCCGGAAGTCCAATCAGTCGATATTAGTCAGTTATCCACTATCACTGTAGACACGGCATTCACCCCCCAACCTAATTTGCTTCAGATAAGCGGCACAGCACCGGCTAACACCATTCTGGGGCTTTGGCACAATGGTCAGTTCGTTACCAGTACAATTAGTTATACTCAGCGGTATATTTTTCATGCACAATATTTATATTCGGGTTCAAACGAATTCGTGATCTGGGCATTTTCAGATCAGGGTAAGGTATATAAAATAGACTCGATCTTTATAAACTATTTCTCCGCGCGCCTTGCCTTGCTGGTAATACCTGTTGATAAATTCACGACGGAGCAGAAATACCTGGCGTTGACTTTTGATGCCGGGTCGACGGCAAATGGTGCAGATAGCATTTTACAGATATTGGAAAGCAGGAAGGTGCGCAGCACCTTTTTCTTGACCGGTGATTTCATCAAATCTTATCCAGAAATTGTGAAAAAAGTGGCCAAGCTAGGACACGAATTATCAAATCATACTTACAATCATCCGCACCTGACAAACTGGGAGCAGGATCGGCGTCATACAACAGCTAAAAATATCGACCGAGCCATTTTACAGCAGCAATTACAAAAGACCGACAGTCTTTTTCTTGTACTGCTGCATCAGCATCTAAAACCATTTTGGCGGGCACCGTATGGTGAACTTAACACCACAATTTTACAATGGGCTGCTGAAATCGGATACCGTCATATTGGTTGGACTGCCGAATGCGACAGCCGGGATTGGGTCGCTGATCCTCAAGCGGAACTTTATCTCAGTCCAGAACAATTGTACCAACATTGGATGACTCTGGAGCAGGCAGGAAAATTGAGAGGAGCCATTATTTTATTGCATCTTGGCACCGAACGTAAATCTGATTTTATCTTCCCGGCCCTCATAAAATTTATTGATCAACTTCAGCTAAAAAATTATCAATTCTTAACAATCTCACAATTTTTAGGTGTTACTAATCCGCTTTAACTAAACTCTCCATGATTGACATTTCTATATATTTTTATTAAATTTACGTGCTTATTTATAACTAATTAGCGGAACAATATTCCGGTTAAGGGGTTTGCTTAGTTGAAATTTAAATCAAGACGTATGCGTAAGACGGTATTTATAATATTGTTGTCAATCACCCTGATAGCACTTTTTATATTTTTTACTCCAAATATTATAAGTTTTTTGGGGGTCGATAAACCTTTCATCAATTATGTTCTTGCGAAAATGGAGGAGAATGGTAAACAAAAAATCAGTGTGAATCAGATCCATTTCGGACTTGGAGATGTGTTGTTGGGAGATTTAACTCTGATCGATCAAACAGGAAAAATCCGATTTTCGGCTCAAGGATTAAGTTTTAGTTATAATATCGTAAATTTGTTGATCAATATAGATGAACCTCAACGGGCTATAACCAAAATCTCTTTAATTGATCCCATAATAACAATCAAATCCGCTTTAGACAGTGATTCTGTGGTTGTCAACCCGGCCGATACAAATAGTATTTCTTTAGTACAGGTCTTAGACCAGTTTAACAATGTTGATCGGATTAATCTAAAGAATGGTAAAATTATTCTGGAAAATATAAATAATGAAAATATAATTTTGGGCCAGAATCTTGACGGCTGGTTGAGCACCACAAATACTGATTCCTTAGATTTCGAGGCCGAAGGTGGAATGCTCTCGGCCACACAAAAGAATTTTTCCATTTCTGCTCACTTTAATAAATACAAGCATCAAATTAGTGCGGACATGGTAATTCACAATTTAGACCTTAAAAACATCTCCTGGCTGGCAGCCAATAAGATAAATATCCGGCAGGGTTTGATAAACGGTAAAATTCATCTTTTTTCACCGGATTTGGAGAAGATTCTGTGCAATGGTCCACTGGAAATTACTAATGGTGAACTTGATCTAGCGGACTGGTATTTACAGAATATTACCGTCCAGGCTTCATTGATCAATAATGAATTACAAATACCCACAGGCTCTTTCAGAATTGAAAATGATGAGGTATCCTTTCGGATCCAAGTACCTGATATTTTTAAATTCGATTTATCCGGTGAATTGTGGAGTAAACAATTTGACGTCAAGACCCTGAGTCACCAGCTGCAATTCGCTGGACAAAACCAGGGTATACTCGCCTTATCCTCTCATTTTCAGTGGCAGGCTGGTAAACTGGAAAGTGTAATTGATATTCAAGCATCAGATATTACGGTCTGTTCACAAAAAATGCAGGATCTACAGGCTGGTTTACATCTTTCTCAAGATTCTCTACAAATCGATAAGTTTTCAGCCCAATATCTTGATTTTCTGGTAAACGCTTCAGGTCAGATCGACCTTCCTGCCAGTACTTACCAGATTGCACTATGCGGAACAAGGAAATTCGGTCAGCATGCCTTATTCGATCGATTAACAGACAAAATTCAACAGATTGAAATTACCATGCTGGGCACATTTAAGCAAAAACAGTTAACTGGTATTTGGAAATATGGTATTCTTTCCACTGCGGATACGGTACTCAATTTTTCGGGTGCTATTAAACTTGAGGACGGTCATTTTCATTTACTCAAGAATAAATCAGCAAAAGAAAATTTTTCTTTTTCGATCGATATCACCGATATTTTTAATGAACCACTCATTAACTATGGATTAATTGAAAATCCACCTCTGCACCTACTTACTACTTCTTCCATTTTTAAACATTTATTATATAACAGACAGTTAGAGGGATTGGTTAATGGTCCCTTAAATAACATTAACATGCAATTGACGATTCAGGATCAGGATCAACCTGAGGAGCAATTCATTCTTTCCGGCCAGTTAAGCGACCTGTTCCACGTTGAGAAAAAATTAAACGGCAATATTTCATTGAATGATTTTGTCAGTAAATATGTCTTGACACTCAATGAAGATCGACTCAGCGGATCGCTGTATTCTAATACCGATTTACTGGTACAAGCGAATCTTGATATCACAGCCAGACAAACGTTGAATGCTCTAATCACTTTCAATCAATTTAATTTGAGCAATTTTTTTAAAGATGATAGCTCAACTGAGCTAGGTACAATTAACGGATCAATAAAAATTACCGGAACCGCAGCCAATCCAAAGGTTACCGCACTGGTAAGTGGTGACAGGTTTTTGATTCATAATATCGGATACTATCGTTTTAATCTGGCTTTGATCGCGGATTCATCCCTGGTTCAGGTTGACTCTTTGCAATTGTATCTTAATAATGTACCCGCCTTAAAAGGAAATCTTACCCTGGATCTGCGTCAGGACAGTATCCGCCTGGAAATGTCCGGTTCACGGGTAAATTTTGAGGACATTACTCAGACTCTATATAATAAATCCGGAATCTTTACCGGTGCTACGGACTATAAAATTCAGATGAATGGTTTGTTAAACCGGCCCAAGACCAGCATACAGATCGACATCAATAACGGTAACATATACAAAATTCCTTTTGATCAGATTTCCATCAGCGCTCGTGATTCAATGGTGGTTCCACAGGATTATTCGAGTATAGCCAATCATGCCCTGGTTTTTGATAATTTTTTAGCGATAAAAAGAGGGCTCTATCATTTAGAGAGCAGTGGTGTTCTTCCTTTTTCAGAGAATGGATCACTCAATCTAGATGTCAAATTTAATGGTGATCTGTTATCTTTCATTCCCAGATTAGACCGGTTTTTTGTCGACGGTGCTTCATTTTCCAACATGAATTTACTGATCGGTGGTACACCGGCTAATCCAAAAATCGAACACGGTAAGATAGAACTCGATCGAGGTGAATTATGGTTAGCTGCGGTAGCCGGACACGTACAGAATATCAAGGGTATTATTGAAAAACCAGCCGGGACTAATAAAGTTATTTTTAAAAATTTTCATGCCGAGGTTAATAACAAAGCACTGGAGATCAATACAGTAGATAATATCATTACCAGTGATGGGAAAAAATTAGAATCCTGGTATTTTAAAGATCTTGATCTTGATTTTGGCATTTTATCTCTCGCTACTTCTCCGGGTGGTGTACGCTTACAGATTCCCGGTTTGATGGTGGAAGAAGATCAGGGCAATCTGGAGCTAGCTGGGAAAACCGAACGTGAAACTTTTTATTTTGCCGGTCCGCTTCGTCACCCTTGTGCCTGGGGAAAAGTTACGTTAGCTAATTCCCGTTTTAGTTTTCCTTTTCCAACCAGCGCTTCTACTAAACCGGATGCGGTGGTTCAGTTTTTAAAAAATATTAACTGGGATGTCAAGGTTAATCCCGGTGTAGATTTGGTATATGTCCGGACTATTCCAGCATTTATTGGAGATGTCAATGCCGAGATTGTTGTAGATCCCGAAAGTGAGGGTATTTCTTTTACGGGAATCATTGAGACTAATACTTTCTTACCCTCCGGCAAGGTGCATTCTTCACGGGGTTCACTGGAATATTTGGATCTGAATTTCAGGGTAGAGAGTTATGGTGTTTCATTCGACCGCAGCGATGAGTTACCGGAAGTTTATGGCCGGGCCTGGACCAGTATACGTGATTCTGTGGAAGCAATACCTAAAACAATATATCTGGAATTATATGCTGTCGATAAGGAAACCGGTCAACATAATTACCGGGCTCGCTGGGAAGATTTCCGGTTCCGTTTGGTCAGCGCAGATCCTACGATAGGAGAAACCCAGGAACAGGTACTGTCCTATCTGGGATATTCTGTTGATAAAATAAAAGAAAAAGCGACCACTATCGGTGGGGCAGTTACGGAAAATTATGTTATAAGACCGCTACTTCGTCCTATCGAGAGACGCCTGGAGCATTATCTGGGTTTTGATTTTGTTCGTTTTAACTCCAGAATTGCAAAAAATATTTTTCAGGTCGGTTTGAGTCAGTGGTATGGACCAACCTTATTAAATAATAACTTCCGCTATCAGGATACTTTTTCTCCCTATATGATTTTGTTAGAAAGTTCGGAATTGACTCTGGGA
>CAYSHN010000285.1:0-5254 GCA_964430815.1 uncultured Calditrichota bacterium
GTCAGAGGATTGGCCAGAGACAAATTTTCATTATGATATGTTACTGTATGATTGGTAAAGTTAGACATAAAAAATAATGCCAGTCCCGCCAAACCAAAAATCAATCCCAGCAGGCTTTGATAAATTCCAAACAGATACTTAGCGCCAGCTACCTGGTTATGATAGAGAAATGCCAGGTAAAGACCAAGCATAGCCAGAAAACCGCCCAGGGCCAGGGTTACCGGCCAGTGTTGTGGAGCAAATTCAGGTACCGGTGGTCGTTGACTGGCTTCAAAAAACAACAGATTTTCCGAAACTAACTTCCTGCGGACACCGCTGGAATCGGTTAAACTTAAATTCTGGACATTTCTTTCCAGTTCAGTTGGCAGGAACATTTCCTGCCAGCGGGTGATCGGTTTATCAATAGAATCATTCATCAGGAACATTAAAAGCAGATCCATCCAGAAATGATTATGGGTATGACAACGGGTATGTTGACGTAAAGTCATGCGTCCTGGTTGACGGCAAGATTGAGCAAACTGCCCATCGACCATCCTGTCGATCAGATCACGAATTCGGGTAGAGCAATTATCAGAATAATGATCGTATAAATATTCACGATTCTCCGGAAGAACATTATGATCCAGAAATCTGGCCAACTCCAGACGTCGCTCGGGGGAGAGATCCAGGATTTGCATGCGGATGGTGCGATCCAGACTTTTATAATAATCAAGAGCTGCGTTGGTGTTCCAGGCTGCAACCCAAAATATCAGACGCCCCATCACAAAATTGCGGATGAAATTATCCTGTTCGAAAGAAAAAATGCCATAATTATAAAAAAAGGAAGTATTGAAGCGCAGGTCTTCGACAATAAGAGCTGTATGCCCCCACCACATAGTCAGTTCATCACCTGGATCAATAGTTACCAGTTTTATTTGCAGATATTCACCACGACTGAAATGATTTTCCCACGATGGTGAATTTAACTGTGCAACTAGTGATTCAAAACTCAGGCAGAGCAGGATGATACCCGCATACAGATTTCTATTCATTCCGAGATGCTTTGCTTCCAGTTCGTTTGAGCATTTATTGCCTTAAAAACCACCAAAAACCGAAAAAAAGAGCAGAAATGTCAACCATTGTACGATCCAGCCGATTAAACAGACCATAATAGCCCGTACTGTGCTACTGTAATCCAAGGCCTGTTTGGTGGCAATAACCATCGCTACTAGCATCCAGATCGAAGCAACTAGTGCTACAAAATTTCCTAAAAGCGGAATCATACCTGCCAGGCGGAGAATTCCTGGTGAACTGGCAAAACCGGTGGTGCGCAGAACTTGTCCCAGATCAGCCTGCGTTTGCGGCTCGGGTAAGATTTTGGTTCCGATAAGATAAATGAGATACGCCCAGACAAACCAACCGACCAGGGTCATAATGATACCGGTAAAAATACCGTCAACACCAAATTTATATATAAAACCAAATCCACCAGCCATACTGGAAAGTATCACTATAACTACAGCCTGAATGGTGGCTGACTTGTCCGCTTCTACTTCCTCAAAAACATGATAGTCTAATCTCAGTGCGCTTATTATGCGTTCAATAAATTTGGTCATAAACCGCCCTCCTCCAATGTTTGCAAGCTCACAACAATGCAAATATACTTAAGTATATCTTTTTACCTCGTCAAGAACAAAGAATATCTTATAATCTACAGGTAAAATTTACCACATCAATTGTAAATCTGAATACTTTAAACTTTACTTTAATCAACTTCTTCTATATTTACCGAGTAATTGTGCTTCTGCCAGGATATGACCCTGAATGGCTTTCAGCAATTGAGATTTACTGACTCCAGGTTCGAGACCAAGAACAGTATCCAACGCATATAATTTGAAAAAGTAACGATGCGTTCCGCTGGGCGGACAAGGTCCGCCATAGCCAAGACGCCCAAAATCATTGACCCCCTGCACTGCTCCCACCGATAATTTTTTCTCAGCTGGAATATTTTCGCTGAAACCTTTTAGTTGAGGGGAAATATTATAGACCACCCAATGTACCCAGGTACCCATTGGGGCATCCGGATCATCACAAATCAAAGCCAAACCTTTGCTTTCTGCAGGCATACCTTCCCAATTTAAGGGGGGAGAAACATTAGCCTCATCACAGGTATATTTCTTAGGGATCATCCCCCCATTCTCAAATGCGGCACTGCTAAGTTTCATCTTAGTTTCTCCTGAATTTATGAGATAAGATAAACCACTCGCGTGTAGATAAAAAAGTATGACGACACCGGGGATTAACGAGGACAGCACCCATTTCTTTAACATAACTTGACTCTTTTGGCAAACTCTAAAATTCCAGATTCTGGAATACTGTTAGAAAAAGATATTGATGACTTTTCTACGAAAACTTATCAATATCTTGTATCTTTAGCAATTATTTAATCATTTGTAATAGATTAGCTATAGATGGAATGTTCAGAATTTAATGAATCTTAAAATAATGACTGTATCGTCTTTATCGAAATCTGGTCCTGATTATTTTGGCATTCAAATCAGAGTATTTCATCTATGATCTGCATTAACTGACCGAGTTGTACAGGTTTGGCGACTACTTTCTGCACCTGATGATTCGCTGCTTCCCGCGTGGAAATCAGATCGCCCCAACCTGTCAAGGCAATAATGGGCACCCTGGCATTACGTTGCCTGATCCGTGCAATGAATTCCCAGCCGTTCATACCTGGTAATCCCAGATCACAGATAATAAGATCAAAAGAATCATTATCCCAGTGTTGCAGCCCTTCTTCTCCCGATTCAACCGTAAAAACAGTATAGCCCTGCATTCCCAGCATATCTTTATACAGATCGCGGATAGTACTTTCATCTTCCACAATAAAAATTCTTTTTTCTTTTTTTATCTTACCCGATTCGGCTTGCGGTTTATCTTCATTATCTTCAGGATCAGCCTGCGACGAATCTGGAAGATTGATCGTCATTGTTGTCCCCCTTGTTACATCACTTTCTACATAAAAGATTCCGTTTAGCTTAGTAACCAGTCCATACACCTGACTCAAGCCCTGTCAATTTCCTTCCAGCATGTTGGCAGGTTAAGAAAGAATTAAAAAAATACCAACCGGTAGAAAGTTAATCCATCTTTCTTAAATTAAGCGAATATCATTCAAAAAAGGATAATCACTTTGTACCTGAATGACCTGGGCTAATGAAAGTGTACCTGTAATAATTTCTTCTTTTGCCCCGGCTTGACTGATCGCTTCGCCAAACGGTGCAAAAACACAACTGCATCCATTGTATTCACTTTTTTTATCTTTGCCTATTCTATTCACACCAATTACATAACACTGGTTTTCGATGGAGCGGGCCTTTAATAAGGTTTGCCAGTGTTCTATCCTGGAATGCGGCCAATTCGCAATATCAATAATCACATGTACCCGTTCTTTAGCATAAAATCTGAATAATTCAGGAAAACGCAGATCATAACAAACAGCCAGACCCAAACGAAACTTATTGATCCGGGTAATTACCGGTTGGATTCCGGCAGTATAAAACCTGTTTTCCCCTGAAAAAGAAAACGGATGTATTTTACGATATTTAGTTACAATGTGGCCGTCAGGATTTAAATGAAATAAAGTATTATAAAAAGTCTGATTGTCTCTTTCAATCAAACCGGCAAAAATATGAGATTTATATTGTCTAGCCAAATTGCTAAAAAACTGAATACTGCTTTCATCCATATTTTCAGCATATTTCTGGGAACGTACAGTGAAGCCGGTAAGCGTCATCTCCGGAAAAACAATCATATCAACTTTCTGATCCATCTTGCTTAGCATTCGCTGCAAATATTCAGCGGATGCTTTTTTATTCTCAAAAAAGGGAGCATATTGCACCAAAGCAAATTTTAACACGATATTCTACCTTATATTTTTCTGCTTAAAGCAAAGATACTATACACATCTTTTAATATCAATTCCTGTTGATGATTTTAAGTAGCTTCCCGGTTTATTGCCCATGATCAGAACGAGGTTTGTAGTTTATCCGATTATCATCTTTACTCTTCACTCCAGCTTGCTTAGCTATGTTGTCATTTTTAAATTGAACCATGAGCAAGAGTGGCGGGTGATGGTGTTTAATTATAAGCAAAAATTTGAATCCTATCTGGACAAAACACTTTATGCTAAACTACCTGGTCCTGAGCAAGAATTTATAAAGGAAATTTCCTTTCGCTTTAGTTTTACCTTCCAGGAATTCCGACAGTTAGTTAACTCTGCCCGCGATCTGGATATGTGGAGTGAAACCGGTCTGACCGAATGGTGGAAAGGTTATGCCCATTCTGTCGGGGATAAAAGAAGTTTTCTGAAAAAGTTGAACGATCATCTGCTTGCTCTCAGGCGAAGTGAAAAAAAGTATCCATTATCGGCTGCGAACAATAATGCGCCCCGATCAATTAAAACCAAGCCCGTTGTTTATACCCAATCTGTAAAAAATATAATCGGTCCCTGTCCGGTCGCCTCCCCTAAAACCCTTTGCTGCCAATTGCAGACAATTGATGCCATTGAAAATTGTATCTATGGCTGCAGTTACTGTACCATTCAGACTTTCTATACCGACCACACGATAGTTAATACCGGTCTGCAGGAAAAATTAGCGCAATTAAAAATTGACCATGATCGCTACTATCATTTTGGCAGCGGACAGGCTTCTGATTCCCTGGCTCTGGGGAATCTTGGTGGTATTCTGGATGATTTATGTTCCTTCGCTGCTGATCATCCCAATGTGTTAATGGAACTTAAAACTAAATCGAAGAATATTAATTATTTTCTGAAAAAGAATATTCCGTCCAATATTGTCTGCAGCTGGTCTTTGAATCCTGAAATTATCATTACTAATGAGGAACATTTTACAGCCAGTTTGAAGGAACGTTTGAGTGCAGCCCGTAAATTGGCTGATCGTGGAATAAAAGTAGCATTTCACTTTCATCCTATGATCTACTATCATGGCTGGGATAAAGATTATCCGGCTATAGCGATTAGAATTATGGATCAATTTGCAGCGGAGGAAGTACTATTTCTATCTTTTGGTTCTTTGACTCTGATAAAACCGGTTATACAAAAAATCCGTAATCTGGGTATCAAAACAAAAACATTACAGATGGAGTTGGTACCTGATCCCCACGGCAAATGGACATACTCTGATCCGATTAAAATAAAATTATTCAGAAAGATTTATAGTGCGTTCAAACCCTGGCGGGATAAAGT
>CAYSHN010000286.1:0-3008 GCA_964430815.1 uncultured Calditrichota bacterium
ACGAAAAATACGAATTATCCGTAGCCGCAAAGGAAGCCGGCCTTGATCTGAATGCACTGATCAGGAAGATCCAAAATAAAGACAACCGGGCAATGCTACAGTTCTTCGATTTGCGTAACAAGGTCGAGGGAGCAGCCGCCGCAGAATATCCTTTTGAACTATGGGCTTTGATCAATCAGTGGAACGATAAGGAACTATCTGCTTTTATCCAATCATTGCTGGAGGAAGATAAAGCAGAGTTTTGCCAATTACTGATTAATATAACTCCATTTGAAAAACCAGATGAATATTTTAAACTCTATTATCCCATAACACTTACAGAAATCAGCAAGACAGAATAGAATTGTTTAATGAAGGACGATTAAAAAGGTATTTTATGAGAAATATTTTCTATTTTATTCTTTTGGACATTTTAATTGTATCCTGCCTTTCTGCCCAATTCTCTTTCCCCGGTGCGGACAGTATTCGACACTACTCAGATCTGGATCATCAAAAAATGCTGCAGTTGCTCAACATCGATTCACTCCGTCCGGGCCGGAACGGAATGGATCCCCATGCACCTAATTATGCTAATTATGACGAGTCGAAAGCCAATCCCTACCCCACTTTACCTGATCCATTGATATTAAAAGATAGCCGCAGAGTTACGACTGCAGAAATGTGGTGGAAGTTACGCCGTCCGGAGATCATCGAAGATTTTGACCGGGAAATTTACGGCCGGGTGCCGGCTAACACTCCGAAAGTGAATTGGGAAGTGATCAGTACAACAAGCGATACGAATGGTGGCATCCAAATCATCACCAAAAAACTCCGCGGTCATCTGGATAATTCATCTTGCCCTTCTATTAATGTTGATATCGACTTAACTTTATCCACGCCAGCAGAGGCCAAAGAACCCGTACCGGTAATAATGGAATTCGGCTTTGTCTTCCCTCCCGGATTCAAGTTTCCACCAGGCCTGACTCCTCCTGTACCAGCAGGACCAACCTGGCAGCAACAGGTTCTGGCCAGGGGCTGGGGTTATGCTATATATATTCCGGGCAGTGTTCAGGCCGATAACGGTGCCGGATTAACCCACGGTATTATCGGCTTGCTGAACAAGGGTCAGCCGCGCCAGGCGGATGACTGGGGCGGGCTGCGCGCCTGGGCCTGGGGAGCCAGCCGGTCCATGGATTATTTCGAAACGGATAAAGCGGTAGATGCACAACGCATAGGTATCGAGGGACACTCGCGTTTCGGTAAAGCGGCTGTGGTGGCCATGGCTTATGATCCCCGTTTTGCCATTGTGTTCATCAGTTCTTCCGGCGAAGGGGGCGTGAAACTTCATCGCCGTGATTACGGCGAAATTGTAGAAAACCTGGCTGGTTCGGGTGAGTATCACTGGATGGCCGGAAACTTTATTAAATATGGCGGTCCACTGAATTGGAATGACCTGCCGGTCGATGCACACGAACTGATTGCACTCTGCGCTCCGCGACCGGTGTTCATCAGCAGCGGTGATGCTGGCGATGCCTGGGTCGATGCCAAAGGTATGTTTATGGCTGGTGTGGCTGCCGGACCTGTGTATAAACTGCTGGGGAAAAAAGATCTCGGTGTAACTGAATTCCCGCTGGTTGAGACCACGTTGATTGACAGTGACATCGCTTACCGGCAGCACAGCGGCGGACACACACCCGGCCCGAATTGGCCCACATTTTTAAAGTTTGCTGAAAGATATTTCCATTTGTAAAAACTATGAACGTTAGATGAATAACCCTATTCTAATCAGAAACGCTGTGCTGTCCGATCTGGAAGCCATAACCGAAATCTATAACGAGGCGATTCTGATTACCACGGCAACTTTTGATCTAGAACCCAAAAGTACCGCCGAGCGATTGCAGTGGTTCCAGTCTCATGATCGAAGGCATCCAATTCTAGTCGCCATAGTCGACGACAAAGTTGCCGGCTGGGCTTCGCTGAGCAGATGGTCGTATCGCCGCGGTTACGATGACACCGCCGAAACATCGTTTTACGTCAAATCGGAATACCGTGGACGGGGAATCGGACGAAAACTTAAACAGGCCATCATCGACGAAGCCCGGCGCTTGAAATTTCACACCCTCATTGCCCGGGTGGCAGGTGAAAGCGATGTCAGTTTACATCTAAATGATAATTTCGGCTTTACCCATGTCGGTACGATGAAAGAAGTCGGACATAAATTTGGTAAACTTCTGGATGTCCATATTCTGTAAAAAAATTTGGATTAAATAATCAAGATAATAACTATCTGGATAAGAAATTTACCTGAATCAAATCAAGAAAGGAGTCAAACCTATGGGACGTATTACCCTGGCTAAAGTCTTAATAACTGTGTTGGTTTCTGTTATTCTTGGTCAGGCACAAAATTATCACGAACTGGTAAACCTTGCTGAGAAATTTTACGACAAAAAAGACTATAACAATTCCGGGGAATTTTACGATAAAGCATCTGCTATTCGCAAGGGCACAATGAATGACTACTATAATGCCGCATGTTCATGGGCGTTAGCTGGCAACAAAGCGAAGGCATTCGAGTACCTTCACCAGTCCATTGATCTTGGCTGGCTAAATATCAATCACCTGATAAAAGACAGTGACTTAGATTCTCTGAATGAGACAATGGAATGGGAAGAACTAGTCAAAAAGCTCCAAAAAAATGTCGATGAATTTGAATCACATTTGAATAAACCACTCATACGAAAACTTGAAGCCATCCAAGAATCTGATCAGAAATATAGAATCATGATGGATTCAGTTCAGAAAAACTTCGGTTGGAACTCAAAGGAGATGAGAGACCTCTGGACAAAACAAAATGAAGTGGATTCAATAAATCTCAGCAGGATTAAAGAAATAATAAAGGAATATGGCTATCCTGGTAAATCATTGGTTGGAAATCAGAGTACTACTGCCTGGCTCGTTATCCAACATACTGACCTTAGCACTCAAGAAGAATATTTGCTAATCTTGCAGGATGCTGCGCAAAAAGGCGA
>CAYSHN010000286.1:3018-5245 GCA_964430815.1 uncultured Calditrichota bacterium
CGTTATTAGTTGATCGTGTTATGATGGGAAAAGGCGAAAAGCAACTCTACGGTTCACAGGTTCAAATGAAAAATGGGCAATATGAAATTTATCCGATAGAAGATGAACCAAACGTGAATAAAAGAAGAGCTGAAATGGAGCTCAGTCCCTTGGAGGACTATTTTGAGAAGTGGGGCATCAAGTATAAAGTGCCAATTGAAGACAAAAAATAGTATAAGAATCTCCCCCACCGCCGAACCTTGCATGACCGCATCGCAGAAATCATCGTTATCCGTGTGATTCGAAAAACGAAAAACAAATAAAGTACGAAATAACAATTTATATAATACAATTACACAAAATTGAATAAACCAATATGAGTAATTGAAGTGTCGACTATCCAATCAAAATTCACACCTATAATTTATATTCTGCAGAATTATCAAAGGGTTTGTGAGAAAAAGCACTTGTATTTTAAAGTCATATCGTTATATTAAATAGAATAGAGACGATACCGCCGCCGGCTTTTAATTCAGATCCAGGGAACAATGTCAACTAATATTTCAGGCTTTTTTCAGATTCCGATTCTACGTTCGCAGATATTTACAAACAAAGCAGACTGGAGAAGATAAAATGAAGAAAATCATACCTTTTTTATTTTTATCCTTACTCTTTTGCCAACTAAACTATGCCCAGGAACCTGCCGACGATCCCCTGGCTGATTCTTACATTATTCAAGTGGGGGGCGGCGACGAAATGATCGCTCTCAGTGAAGGAACAATGAGCGTTTACAAATATTTCCAGGGCCAAGCTGTTTATGCCCGTGACACCCTTGTCCAGGTTCTGTACTATTCCCCTCCGGATTATGTATTGTTCAGTGATTTTATTTGCGATGATTTTGATCATGATGGAGTTGCGGAAGTCGTTGAAGGCTGGATTGATTATACCAATAACCAGGTTCACTATTCTTTGCTTAAACCGGATCATTATACACTGGGTATCGACACTGTGGCCAGGTGGGAAAAAACTATTGAGGGGACTGTCTCAGGTCCAGCGATATTTTCTCCGGGAAGTTGGGCTGTCGAGTCCCCGGTTTTGATTCAATCCGGTAATTTTGATTCAGACAAGTCGAAAGAGTTTGTCCTGGCCTACTGGGCAGATCAAAGCGGGGAAGGACTGGTCCGTATTCTCCTTTTCGATGTCAATGATTCCCTGGAGGTGAGCCTGCTGGGCGATATCATTGACCAGGAGATCACCATACCACCCGATATCAACCTTTGTGAAGACCAGCTGAATCTTTTTGATATCGAATGTGCGGATTTCAACGGAGATGCGATCGATGAAGTTCTGCTGGCCGGGCGCAACGGCCTGGATGGAGGAGGCTGGGAAATGTTCGCGAACAGTTATGAGTACGATACGCTGGCCACAGAGCTTGTATTGGAGTCGCACATGCCTTTGTATACCAATACGAATGCATTATTTGACATCAACAACATGAATGTTGCGGCCGGTCATTTCATGTCTGCCGATAAAGAACACGGTGTGATCGGTTTTCACCGCTATATTCCCAGCGCCCCCTGGGGAGATGCCTTGACTGATACCATCTCCCATATTCTGGTACCATTTGAAGCAGATGAAAGTTTGCAGAACATCACGGTTGGCAATCCGGTAGTTCAACTGCAGGATACTGTGTCAAGACACTGCTGGTATTATGTTACCAGTGTGCTGCAGGCTGCTGATGTGAACGGGGATGATCTTGATGAAATTGTCTCCACGTATTCCAGAACAAGCCTCAAAACATTCAAAATATATCAGGGAACGGGCTCTCTTGATCTTGCAGTCTGGGCGGATCTGTCCGGAATAACCGAAGAAAAATTTGGTGCTCTGACAGTTGGTAATGTCATTCTCGATACCGCGGGAACGGCTCCCTGGATGGAACTGGTGATTGTGAATCAATATCCGAATTATAATTCCAGTTTATATGAGATTCAGTATGATGAAGCGGGCACTTTTACCGGTCTTGAATTCAAGGATCAGATGTCCTATATAAATTGCGGGGACTGGGACAAAACCGAACCTTTGCTTGCTGCCGAATTAGACGGCGACGTCCGGCTGGGCAAGCCGGCTCGTTATTCACTCACCAGCATCCTGCAACCGCTGGTTATCCTCAATGCACCGCCGATCCATTTTGACGTCCTGGGCGGCGAGTCCTATGATGTCAGTCTCAGTTATAATGAAAACGAGGGCC
>CAYSHN010000287.1:0-5233 GCA_964430815.1 uncultured Calditrichota bacterium
CGGAATCGCGGTTTTAATCGACACCACAATGATATCCCCCACTGTAGCATATTTCCTTTTTGATCCACCCAGTAAGCGGATACACATGACGCTCTTGGCACCTGAATTATCGGCTACACTCAGCCTGGTATATTCCTGTATCATGTGTTAATCCTTTCTGCTTGCAAACTACTTTTTATGTTCAATAATCTCCACTAAGCGCCATCTCTTATTTTTACTCAGAGGTCTGGTCTCCATAATTTTGACCAAATCCCCTTCCTGACATTCATTTTTCTCGTCATGAGCCATAAGTTTCGTGGTCCGATTGATATATTTTTTATAGACCGGATGTTTGACACGGCGCTCTACCGAGACCGAAATAGTCTTATTCATCTTATTACTAGTGACCAATCCGATTCTTTCTTTGCGTACGGTCCGATCTTTATCCATATTTCACCTGTTCCTTTAATTTACCTTAGGCTTTGCGTATTCCACTTTTATATTCTGCTAACAAAGTTTTCACCCTGGCAATGTCTCTGCGCACCGTACGAATTCGCAGGGGATTTGTAATCTGATGCGTAGATTTTTGTAATTGCAGATTATTCAGTTCTTCCTGAAGCACACCCAATTTATTTTGTAACTGGTCTGACGCCATGCTCATAATTTCATCTCTGCTTTTCATAGCTACTACCTTTCCCGTGCCACAAATTTAGTTTTTATCGGCAGTTTGAATGAAGCCAGTCGCATCGCTTCTTTGGCCAGATCTTCGGTAACCCCTTCAATCTCAAATAAAACACGTCCTGCTTTAACTACGGCTACCCAGAATTCAGGCGCGCCTTTTCCTTTACCCATACGGGTTTCGGCAGGTTTTTTTGTTACCGGTTTATCCGGAAAGATGCGGATCCATACTTTACCGCCTCTTTTAATAAAACGGGTCATGGCGATACGTGACGCTTCTATCTGCCGGCTAGTTATCCAGGCTGATTCCATGGCTTTTAATCCATAGTGTCCGAAAGCAACGTAATTACCCTTTTGTGCATACCCTTTCATATGCCCGCGCTGTTGCTTACGATACTTAATTCTTTTTGGCATTAACATATCTGTCTACTCCACTCTTTACATTTTGCCAATCACTTCACCATTGCAAATCCATACTTTCACACCTATGCAACCATAGGTTGTATGAGCCGTATAACGGGCAAAATCAATATCTGCACGCAGGGTATGCAGTGGAATTCGTCCTTGTTTATATTCTTCTTTACGGGCCATTTCAGCGCCCCCCAGTCGACCGGAACATTTAATTTTAATTCCTTCTGCCCCCAAACGCATCGTTGAGGTTATCGCTTTCTTCATTGCCCGGCGGAAACTGATTTTTCCTTCCAACTGTCTGGCAATATTCTCCGCAACCAAAAAGGCATCCAATTCCGGGCGTTTAATTTCGGAAATATTGATTTGTACTTCTTTACCAGAGATTGTCTTGAGTTCTTCACGCAGTTTGTCTACTTCGGAACCACGTTTTCCGATAACCAGACCGGGTCGGGCTGTAAAGATGGTCAAAATAATTTTCTTAGCTGTACGCTCGATGGCTATTTTGGATACCGCAGCACTTTCCAGACGACTGCGCACGTATTTACGTATACGCAGATCTTCATGCAGTTTATCGGAAAAATTTTTTTCATCAAACCAACTGCTATTCCACGTTTTGATGATTCCCAGTCGTAAACCAATTGGATGCGTTTTTTGTCCCAAGGTCAAGATCTCCTATTTACTATCTTCTAAGATAATAGTTATGTGTGATGTTCGTTTTCTGATTCGGCCAGCCCGGCCCATTGACATCGGTCTGAATCGTTTCAAAGTCGGACCGGCATTGACATAAGCCTGGGTGACATAAATCTCATCCAGATTCAATTTTTTACCTTCTTCCAAATTCCCCAGATTCGACACCGCGGAGCGGAGTGTTTTTTCGATTGGCATCTTAGCGCTTTTAATAGTGAAGTGTAAAATATCCAGGGCCTGATCTACCCGCTGGCCTCTGATCAAATCCAATACGCGGTTAATTTTTTGCGAAGATACTCTGATATATTTTGATCTGGCTATAGCCTGCATAATCGCTCTCCGTTTCCTTACTTTACCTGAGTCACTTTTTCTGCCAATTTCCCGCTATGTCCGCGAAAGGTGCGTGTCGCTGCAAATTCACCCAGTTTGTGCCCCACCATATTTTCACTGATGTATATAGGAATAAATTTGATACCATTATGCACAGCAACCGTGTGTCCAACAAAATCAGGCGGTATGGTGGAGCGTCGTGCCCAGGATTTCACTACCACTTTCTTGTTGTCTTTATTTAATTTCTCAATTTTCTTAGCCAGACGTTCATCAATAAACGGACCTTTTTTAATTGACCTTGCCATTTTTTCTCCTATTTCCGTCTTTTCACAATAAGTGCACTGGATAACTTTCTCCTGTTGCGGGTTTTCAAACCTTTTGATTTCTGTCCCCAGGGAGAACAGGGGTGCCGTCCACCAGATGATTTTCCCTCACCACCGCCCATGGGATGATCGATCGGATTCATCGCTACACCGCGTACATTAGGTTTTATACCCATCCAGCGGGATCTTCCGGCTTTACCGATAGAAATATTGATATGATCCAGATTGGAAACTTGTCCGATTGTGGCATAACAATTCAGAGGTACTTTACGCACTTCACCCGATGGCAACTTCAGCAAGGCCCATTTCCCTTCCTTGGCCAGTAACTGTATGGCCGTGCCGGCACTACGGGCCAATTGAGCACCTTTGTTTTCCCGCATTTCGACATTGTGCACCGATACTCCGATAGGTATCTTATTTAACGGCATGGCGTTGCCAATTTTCATTTCCGCTTTTTCACCGGCAATGATAATATCACCTACCTTTAATCCATCAGGGGCCAGGATGTAGCACTTTTCGCCGTCGTTGTAATGCAGTAAGGCGATGCGGGCTGTGCGATAGGGATCATATTCAATCGAGGCAACTTTGGCCGGAATCTCGCGTTTGATTCTCCTAAAATCGATCAGACGATATTTACGTTTATGCCCACCACCGCGATGCCAGGAAGTAACCCGGCCCAGGTTATTGCGTCCACCCGAACGCTTTTTTCCCGTGACCAGTGATTTTTCAGGAGTCGCAGAGGTGATATCCTCAAAAGTATTCACCGTCTTGAAGCGCTGGCCGGGTGTTGTTGGTTTAAATGTTTTGATACCCATATGATCCTCGAATAACTCTCTTATGCGTTTTCAAATAATTCTA
This sequence comes from uncultured Calditrichota bacterium, assembly GCA_964430815.1. Taxonomy (GTDB): domain Bacteria; phylum Calditrichota; class Calditrichia; order JAJRVZ01; family JAJRVZ01; genus CAVZSQ01. Next base: position 3,267 of record CAYSHN010000287.1, read on the forward strand.
GTTTTTGGCCTTCAGCCAGAGTGACGATTGCTTTCTTCCAATCCGGCCGTTGTCCAAAAAACCGACCTGACCGCGTCAATTGCTGGCGAATTTTTCCGATTACATTCACTGTTTGAATACCGGTAACTTTAACATTAAATTTCTTTTCAATTTCCTGGCGGATTTCAATTTTATTAGCATCTCTGGCCACAGCAAAGGCATATTTATTTTCACTTTCCTGCAACCGGGCGATCTTTTCCGTATATAACGGTTTAATCAGAATATGTCGCTTACTCATTTTCCCAGTACCTCATTTATTTTCTGTAAGGCACTCTCCTGCACTACCAGTTTTTCAGCGTATAGAACATCATAGGTTGAGAAGGTGATTGATTCACGGATCGCAACCTTGGGAATATTGCTGGCCGACAGATTGATATTTTGTTCATTTTTCGCAGTCAACAGGAGAACCTTTTTATCATTTAATTCAAGAGCATTAAGAAATTTCGTAAAAGTGCTGGTTTTAGGTTTGCTGTATGAGAAATCTTCCACTACCAGAATACCATTTTCTTTTGCTTTATAGCTTAAGGCCGATTTGCGGGCCAAAACTTTCACTTTTTTATTAATCTCTATATTATAGGTATGTGGATGAGGCCCAAAGATACGTCCACCGCCAACATGATGCGGAGCCCGAATGCTACCTTGTCTGGCTCGTCCGGTACCTTTTTGTCGGAATGGCTTTCTTCCACCACCGGAAACATAGGAGCGTCCTTTGGTAGAATGAGTTCCCTGGCGCTGATTAGCCCGGATGGATCTTACATCCAACCAGATAGCATGATCATGGGGTTCAATTGCAAATACCTTCTCGGCCAGATCAATTTTCTTGCCCGTTTTTTTGCCAGCTTCGTTTAAAATATCAACTTTCATGACTCAACCTTTATAGTCTGCTTAGACCTTTATAATCTCCACGATTGAATTTGGTGCGCCCGGTACAGGCCCCTTGACAAAAATTAAATTTTTCTCGGTGTCAATTCTTAGTATAGAAGTAGTAGGAACCGTTACCTGGTCACTACCCATTCTGCCGGCCATGCGTAATCCCTTATAAACACGGGATGGCCAGGAACTCTGTCCCAGGGAACCCGGTGCCCGCTGCCGGTCCGACTGCCCGTGGGTGATACTCCCGCCACCAAAATGATGGCGCTTAACTACTCCTTGAAATCCTTTGCCCTTCGAATGTCCGGTTATTACAATTTTATCGCCCACAGAAAAAATATCCACTTTCAATTCGTCGCCAACTTTCACTTCCCGGTCACCGGAATTTTCAAACTCCCGCAAAAAGCGGAGCGGTTTGACCTTGGCTTTCTTACAGTGACCCTGTCGCGCTTTAGTGCTGTGCTTTTCGGATACTTCCGCATAACCAAGTTGAATGGCCTCATAACCATCATCCGCCTTGGTTTTTACCTGCGTGACGTAGCAAGGACCTGCCGCGATAACGGTTACTGGAATTACTTTACCATTATCATCAAATATTTGGGTCATCCCTACTTTTTTACCTATCAATCCACTCATCTCTGGACTCCACCTCTATCAGGTCTTGATCTCAATATCGACACCCGACGGAAGTTCCAATTTCATCAAGGCATCAATAGTTTTATTGGTTGCATTTAAGATATCAATCAATCGCTTGTGGATACGGGTTTCAAATTGCTCCCGCGACTTTTTATCCACATGCGGTGACCGTAATACAGTATATACCGAATGTTTAGTCGGTATGGGTACTGGACCCGAGATTACCGCTCCGGTTGCCCGTGCTGTCCGGATGATTTTATCTGTCGATTTGTCAATCAGATTATGATCGTAGGCTTTCAAACGAATTCTGATATTTTGTCCTGCCACCTGTTCACTCCATGCTATTTATAAAATATTAAACCTGTACTTATTTGACTATTTCTGTTACCACACCGGCACCGACCGTGCGACCACCTTCACGA
>CAYSHN010000288.1:0-5224 GCA_964430815.1 uncultured Calditrichota bacterium
CGCCCATACCGCCAGCGCCAATTTTTTCGAGGATTTTATAATGGGAGATAGTTTTACCGACCATTTAAAATACCTTAAGTTTTACAATCGACTAAGATAGAAGCCTGAACCGTATGCGTCTGATTTAGATTCGAAAGAAAGAATAGACAAAAAGGCTTGATATATTAATTAACTTTATAAGGGATTGCAATATAATTGATCTAATGTGTAGTTAACAAAAAGGTACATACTTATAAATCGATTAATAATTACTCCCTTTGGAGTGAGGATGTCCTGGAGGGAGTATTTCATTAAAAATAAAGAACTTACCCGATTGTCTTATCGCTTTTAACCTTGCTGTTTCGGGAAAATGTGACGAGCATCAGAGTTCTGTGTGACCCCCATCCGTCCCGCAGATATTAGCCTCCCTTCAGGGAGGTTTCTCATTTAGATAAATTTATATTTTATTGTTTTTCGTGTATCTCCAGCGTACTTCATAAAAAATATTTTTACACGAAGCGCGCGAAGTTATGACCTAGAATAATCTTCATGTAACTTCAAGTTTCTTCTTGTTACTTCGTGAAATTTTTAATACACAAAGCCCTTTAGCATGAGGAGTAGTAACTGGGCAAAGTTATAAGAATATATATATTCATGATATATCAGAAAGGGACTGACAAATGATGTGTCAGTCCCTTTCTGATATCATACTCTGGTTACTTTAGCAAAATCAGTTTATGAGTTTGTTCAAAATCACCGGCTTTGAGGTGATAAAAGTAAACACCGCTGCTGAACTTGCTACCGTCAATTACGATGTTATAGTAGCCGGGCAGCAGTTGCTCCTTTACCGGTCTCATAACCACCCGGCCGGTAACATCGTAAATGACCATTTCGGCATCGACTTTTCTGGGTATAGCAAATCGAATCGTCGTTTTAGGATTAAAGGGATTGGGATAGTTCTGATCCAGGGCGAAACTGGTGGGCAATTTCGGTTCAGCAACGTCAGGAACCAGCGAGAGGATATTGACTACAAATTCCCAGGCGATGCTTTCCTGTATGGTATTGCCGTGCAGATCGGCCACGGAAGAGACTACTACGGCCATGGTATCGCCTTCGATCATGTCATCGGGATTCCTGGCCTCAATGATCAACTGGTCGCCATTGCATAAAACATCAATACTCACGACGCGATCTTTGCTGATATTGAACATGGATATGTTCTGAGTGGTCGCCGTGGCACAGTTGATAACCTCGTTGAATTCAATGCTTATTTCATCTCCGGAATCCAGTGTACCGTCTGCCGGTTCGGGCAGACCAAAAGCAAACGGAGCAGTAAAGTCAGCGGCACCGGAATGTATACCGGTATAGAAGTTTCCAGCCGGACACATGGTCATGGCCCGCAGTTCATAATCACCCTCGGCGATGGTGGACATATCCCAGTCATACCTGATCGAATCAGGCGGCAGGTTAGCCCGCACATAACTGAACAGGGTGGTCCAGTTGACGGTTCCTTTAAGGCGGTATTCGCATCTCAGTTCGGTCATCAGCGGATCGTCGGCATCATATTCTTTTAGTACTATGACCAGTGTGCTGTCGGAACTGGTATTGAGCAGCCAGTTGCGGGCCGGCCGCACTACTTTGACGTCGCTGCATGGTTTGACGAAATAAACGCTGAACGAAACCGTCGTATCGATCTGCTCATCACATGGCGAGTAGAGGTGGACCTGCAGATTTTCATAATCGAAGGCACTCCCCGCCACACGTTCAACCCGCATTGTTGCCCGTTGCGGATCATCGCGATTGGGCGGCATGTTAAATTCCAGTTCATCGTCGCCGAGCGGCGCGCCTCCAATACTGATCACTGCGCCATCGGGATTACTGCCCTGGACAAGTGAAAGCAAGTACTTCCGTGTTTCGTCGTTCTGAGTCAGATTATACAGATAAAGATCGAAACTGGCTGGTATTTCCGGCGGGACGTTGTGCAGTTCAAAAGTATTCATGGTCAGGCCTACTCCCTCGCGCGGCAAGGTTCCCGCTTCCCAGGGGCAACTGCTGGCACCGCCCACCAGGTCGAATACCGGTGTGCCATATACCGGATCTCCCAGAATACCTATGGAAAATTCATCACCGGGAGGTGCAGCATCGTCATCGGCCAATTCAAAGCCGATCGTATTGTTTATCTCGTATGATATTTCCTCGGAGACACCGATGTCCAGTCTAGCAAATATCTTCACTCCGGCTTCCACTTCGTTGAAATCACCGGCTTTGGCGCCTATGCTCAAAGCTACAGAGGCATCGATGAACAAATTAAGTCCGATTGACAAAGTGCTGGACGATCCGACAGTCGCTTCTTCGCCGATGCTGGTTCCTGCCGATAGTGTTATGTTGCCGGGAAATCCCGGTATTGGGACGGCATCCTCTTTGAGCGAGGCGTTATAATCAAGCACCTGCTGCCAGACCTGCATCTGGTTGAGCAACACTTCTGCCGAATCCTGTTTAACCGGATCGCCGGAACCGTTGAGAATATCGGCCATGGCCTGCAAATCGGGGATGACACTCTCGCGGATATGGCTCTCCGTAAAGAGGTAGGTTGTCTTAAAACCATTACCGTTCCAGACTATTCCGGTATCCTGTACCACAGTACAGTTCTGTTCATCGTAGTCCAGGATGTCGGTCTTGGCGTAAAGTAGATTAATTGCCGCCCCCATATAGATATCACCATCCGATCCAACGATGACATCCGAATCCGAGGTTTTCAGCATTTCGGTGGTGGAAATAACGATCTGCTGGGTACCTTCGAGGGTGCTGCGCACACCGACATTGGCCTCGGCATTAGCGCCGACCCAGGCACCGGTGGAACCGAGACCGGGTACATCGCCCCCTCCGCCGACTTTGAAGTTTGCAAAAACACCCACTCCCACTTCGCTCTCAAAAGAAAAACCGATATTGACACTGGAAGTGGTCGACTGGGAAAGATAACTGTAACTCATGTCTCCGGGCGGGTCGCGCAGGATCATCAGCGGGATTTCCGGTGAAACTGTTGCGAACTCGAACGAACGAGGTTTCTGGCCCAGCACCAGGATCCAGAGCGTATCGGACACTGTATAACCGGCAACGTCGGCCCTGACGACCAGCATCTTCTGATGGGGATGAACTCCGCCTCCGCTCAGATTGGGATATCCCGGGATTACATCATAATGTGTGCTGCCGCCCACCAGCGGTAATGTGTTTTCGGTGCTGGCATAAGCGACCTGGTTCAGAATATGCACCGTTCCTGTATCGGTGGAACATTCCAGTTCGCCGAATTTTTCTGTGATATCGATCTGCAGCCGGAAGCCATCTTCCTGGTAAGCAACCGGAACGTTGTATAATCCACACCCGGATTCCGGCAATCCGCTCAGGGTCATGATCGGCGGTGAATGGTAGATAAAGTCCACTGCAGCATCATCCTGCGTAATATCAACTGTATCCGGTTTAAGATAGTTGAGAATAGTTACGCGATCGGGATGGTCGATTTCCACAACCCTGACTATATATTCCTGAGCCGGCAGATTGATCTGGTAAAAGCCCTGGTTATCGGTTTGCAGCGTGGTATCGATGCAGCCGGAAACCAGGCTTTTAATATCGACATCGGCCAAACCAAGAAAATTATCGCATACCCCCACTACTTTTCCGCTCAGGATTGCTGTAGTCGTATCCCAGAAGATGAGGTCGGTAATGGCGTCTAAAACCTCGATTGTGGTATCTGCCGGTATGAAGTTGTGATTAAAATAATCCGGCTGTATTTTATAGGTTCCGGCTTCGACCACTGTGACCGAAAACTGGCCGCTGGAGTCGGTATACATCATAGTCGGGTCATCGTTCAGCAGCATTTCCACATTGGGAACCGGGCATGGCGGGTCCGAGGCCAGATAAACATGACCGCTTACTGCAATTGATGTCGTATCGATGAATCTGATGTTGTCCTGCATTGACCAGACGTGTTTGTTTGCATCAAGGGATTGTATCAGCGAGTCCGGTCTGAATCCATGTTTTTCTTTGAATGGCATGATGGTAAAATTCGCTCCATCGCCCCAGAAGATGTTGTAAATGCGAAAATCGCCGTTGATAAATTGCGGATAGCCGGTAACGGCATAATGCCAGACCAACGGAATATCATCGACCCACATTGGCCCGCCACTGGGGATGCCATGATGATTGCCGCCGATGGCATAGTCGCCGGCTACGCCACCCGTCGTGACCGAGAAGCGCCAGTAAGCTTCCAGGTTTGCCTCGTCGCCGGCCAGGATGCGTCTTTTGTTGGCTTTAACTTCCACTGCAGTATGAGCGGTGCTCCAGACGCAGACCTCATCGATCAAGCCTTTGAAATACCGGTTATTTACAGAAAGGTCCCTGCCGATCTCCAGGTTGGTATCGAAAAGTGATGGCGCATGCGCGATTGAATTGACTGCCGATGTATCGTTCATATACAGTGTGGCTCTACCCGGTTCCACCACCAGGGCGACGAAGGTCCAGACGTTGTCCGGCACCATCAGACCGGAAGACCAGCTGTATGCGCTACTCTGGTTATTCCAGTTATATCTTAATTCACCATTGCTCATAATGTGGAGCCCCGAGGCCGTATTCCCACGGCAATAAACTAGGCCGTCAAAATCATCCGGGGCACCGTTACGTTTGATCCAGGCTGATATGGTGACGGTATTGGAATTGAGTTTCAAGGCTGGCGCCGCTACATAATCATCCACGCCGTCCAGTGAGAGTGCCTGGCTGAGGATTTCGCTCTGCGGCCAGGTGCATACTTCAATATGCGGCACACCGATCTGGGTGCTGGTTGTTACCTTTCCTTCAATTACGCCGTTGGCCGTTCTGAAACCGTAGTCGGTCATCTCCAGAACTACGGAAATACCTTTGATCAACTCCAGCCTGTACTCGTGTATTTTGCCCGGAACGGCATCCAAATCATTATATCCGGTGGGCATTATATTGGGATCTTCTATTAACACATTATCGCGATATAAATTGAGCTCATCATAAAAACCCGGATTAAACTGGTTGTGATTATTCCAGAGTATTCTGACCTTGTCGGTTTCCGTGCCATCACTGGCCAGGAGGTAAGCGACACTGCCGAATACCTCAGCAGGAGTACTCATTAGTGATTCATAATTATCATTGCTGTTGTAAGAGACAATCCCGAGTCTGAGGTGTAAATTTTATCACAATCATAGATATTTCTGGCGGGCCCACT
>CAYSHN010000289.1:0-5215 GCA_964430815.1 uncultured Calditrichota bacterium
CGGCGAGGAAGGAAAGCACGGTCAGATTGTCAAACATTAAACCAAAGAATCCGTTGATATCGCCGATGACAAACCAGCGGTATTTGGACGAGTTACCTGTCACGTATAATCCTGTCTCCGTTAAATTTGTAATTGGTAATTAGTAATTAGTAATTAATTAATTTTGCCAACGGCACATTAAGTCATAGATCCGGGAGGAAATTACTTTGAATTTAGACAGGGCCGAATCTTCCTCCAGGGGTAAAAAACAAGCAATAATATATCGAATCTTGCCATTATCGACAATCGCCACATCATGGGTCCAGTAGGAGTACCAGCCGGTTTTATGATACATCATCACATTAGGGGGTAATCCGGTGGCTAATTTAGTCTTATCCAGTTGCCGGCCTAAGAATGATTTCAGTTGCATACTTACCCACGGATTTACCAATTGGTTGGTATAGATCCTATATAAAAAATCAGCAGCATGCAGGGCACAGGTTTCGGTTCCGCGAATACGCTCGTACCCCGGATCTTCGTATTTTCTTTTTAGAAATTTACGGGTCACTTCACTGCCGTACCAGTTATAACTGTGCAGCAGGCTGTCGATATTTTTTCGTTTAGCCAGATCGATCAGGCAATTAGCGGCCGAATTATCGCTGCGGGTAATCATCAGATCAAGCAGATAATTTATTGTGACTGAATCTCCCCTTTGTAGAAGAGGACGCGGATCGGATTTAATCTCTCTCCACGTATCCACCATGTTGGGTGAATCGGCAATACAAATGGTGGTCAGCGCATACTGGCCCTGGCTGATTTGATGCAATACTTCAGCAGCCACATACATTTTGTATACCGAGGCGGGATAGATAAAATTATCGAAATGTACTCCGCCCAATTTCGGTTGGTCAGAATTTAGATCGATTACCGCCAGGGAAACCTGTTCGATACCATCCTCCCCGACATCGAAATCTTTATCCAGTTCCAGATTAGTTACTATTTTTTGAAGTTCGGTAGTCAAATTTTCATCAACTTCATAATAATTAGGGATGGAAACATTTTGGGCAGTCAAAAAAGATCCCAGTAGAAAAGAAAGCATAAGAATTTTTTTCATATTTTTTTAACTTAATCTACAATAATTTCTTTTTTAATGAAGAGTACTCGTGATGCATCGGAAGAGAAAACTGGAGAACCACCTTTGATGAGAATTTTTCTATCTGTACCATCACTATTAATTATAACTATATTGTCATCATAAGTGGCCTGTTCATTTCCATATACGATCTTTGTCCCATCATCAGAAATATTAATAAAAGTTCCAATCGGTGTAATCCCCAAATCAATTTTATTTAAGCCATTGTAATCAGTAATAAATATATGAATAGGATCACCTGACCCTAAGAATACTATTTTTTGTGAATGGGATGTAGTAGCTATATTCCCTAAACGCGAGACATCATTCTCAACTATTTTATTATTGATTCCAGAAACATTAATGGAATATAAAGCATCCTCATAAATATTCTTTTCATAACTCCAATATTCATAAATATAAAATATTATATCATTATCCTTTCCAAAACAAGGATACCAATAAGGAGAACTTGACTTTGAAGCATGGTTCGTATCCTCTAAAACAACCTTCGTTTCATCTGATATTATATCGACAATTTCCAGGGATGGAAGAATCTGCGTTTGGCTACTATAAATCAAAATGTATACAATTTTACTGCCATCAAAAGAAAATGAAGGATTTCTTTTCGCAACAGAAGGTGTATTTGTAACTTTCTTTAAGTTTGATCCGTTCCAATCCATTATAAATATATCTTGTTCAGAATTTTTTTGTCCAATAAAGGCAATTTTAGAACGATCATGTGATATACATGTGTTTAAGAGATCCATGGAAACAGGTATTTGAATGATATTGGAACCATCGATATTCATTAGTATAAATTCCTCGTAACCGGCAAGTAAGATTTGAGAATCGTTATTTACCAAATATTTTTCAGTAGTGGCATAATATTCTTGTGCTATAACTGAATAAGAGCTACCATCGGAATTGATGATACAAAGATTTTGGATCTCCTTATAAGGGTGATCAGGACCTTCGCTGAATTGACATGACGATATAATTAATAAGCCGGTTAATATGATAACCTGTCGGCTATTTTTCATATAACCTCCGGAACATATCACCTCTGCTTTGTTCCTAGACAGCCTATCCTCAGCTAAGTTTGGGTCACCCCTCTGCAGAAAGCCACACAACCTGACTTCAACTTAATCTCAGCCATCTACGCCAGAGGGTTTCCCACCTGCCGGCGGATCTCGCCAAAGAGATAATTTCTTGTCATTTCAAATTTAATAGATCCCGGGTCAAGCCCGGGATGACAATTCATTGTGATCGCTCAGGGACTTATAAATATCAAACTCAATTCCGGGACATAAGTAATCAATAACAACACCAGTAACAACAGCAGGAAAAACGGCAGTACGGTTCGGTAGACCTCCGGCAGCGGCTTGTTAAAACGCAAACTGGACAGGAATAGATTCAATCCCAGCGGAGGGGTCATGTAGCCAATCTCCAGATTGAGCAGAAAAATAATGCCGAGATGAACCGGATTGATGCCATATTGCAAGGCTACCGGTACAATCAACGGTACCACAATAATAATGGCCGAGAAAATTTCCACCATATTCATTATCAGAATAAAAAGATTTAAAATGATCAGGAAGATTATTTTACTGCTGACATACTGGCTGATCAGGGCAAACATTTTCATCGGGATCTGTTCGTCGATCAGATAATTGGTAACCCCCAGGGCGGCACCAAGCATCATCAGAATAGCACCGACCAGTATCATACTTTCTCTTATCACCCGCGGCAAGTCGGAGAAAAATTTCACTTCGCGGTGAATAAATACCTCAACGATCAGTACATAGGCTGCTGTTACAGCTGCTGCTTCCGTGGCAGTGAACAACCCGCCATAAATTCCACCGATGACCACTACCGGCAATGGTACTTCCCAGATCGCTTCTTTTAATGCGACATAAACCGCTTTCCAGGTGAAAGGAATCCTTGGAACATGAGCAGTGAAACCGGTGCGGATACCATACAGTGATAGAATGATGATCAGTAAAATACCCGGAATCAATCCGGCCAGAAACAGTTGATCGATGTTAACCGCAGCTATAATACTATACAAGATGATTGGCAGAGAAGGCGGGAATAGCAAACCTAAACTACCGGAGGTGGTCACCAGTCCCAGCGCAAATTTCTCAGGATACTTATGCTGGATCAAAGCCGGATAAATTAATCCGCCCAGAGCAATAATGGTCACTCCCGATGCCCCACTAAAAGCCGTGAAGATGGCCGTGGAAAACAGGGCCACAATAGCCAGTCCCCCGGGCATCCACCCGAATAAAACCTGAGCCAGGTTAAGCATACGTTTGGGAGCCTTGCTTTCGGCCAGAACAAAGCCGGCGAACGTAAATAATGGTATGGCGATCAGGGCCGGCATATCGACCAGGCGGTAGAGTTCAATCATCATCGCCGAGGTATCCATCCCTGCTGCGATGAAGGCCAGCAGGCCAATAGCTGCAATAATAGTGAATAAAGGTGCCCCCGCCATAGCGAGTGCCAGTAGTACTAGAATTATTATCCAGATTGTCATGATGCCGCCACCTCCGCATCAGTTTTTCGAATAGCCTTGTTGATGCTATCAATCATCCGGATCAGGAACTGGATCATGATGATGGCAAATCCGACCGGTACGATCATGGCAGCAGTTTTTTGAGAAATATTCAGAAAAAGAATAGAGTTCGGATCCATCCCCAACATCACAAATGTCCAACCGGCACGGATCAGAAAGAAACAGATCACTGCAGCAAACAAATCGGTGAAGGCGTTGAACCACAGCCGGACTTTAGGTTTCAGAAAACGGGTCAGGACATCAATGCGCAGGTGTCTATCTTCATGGGTAGCCAGATAGGCGCCCATAAAACCCACCCACATAACCAGATAACGTGCAACTATATCCCCCCATAAAATACCGCTATGAAAAAAACCACGTAGAAAAACCTGTATCGCGGCCAGGATTAGCATAGTTACCAGAGACAATACGAGCAGAGCACTGACTATGCTGGTTAAAGTACGATCGAGAAACCGCAGAGTTTTCATTTAAACCTCCCAGATTCATGGAGAAAGTTAGATTATTCGCTGTGTTTAGCCAGACCTTTGGTATAAGTTTTGAAATCCCCACCAGAGGGAGCCATTGCAAACTCAATGCTCAATTGACCGTCCGCTAACAATTCATAGATCAGCCGGAAGCGCATTGATTTCTCGCCACCTTCACTTTCGAAAATGACCGACGGTTGTTTGGCCGGGAATATTGCCAGGTAGTTAATAACATGTCCCTCATTATCGAAATAGATGGCGTGGATTAGAGTATCACCAGTTTGCTGGTATATAATCATGAGATCTTCGTGAGTAGGACCCGATTTTTCTCCGGGTTTAGCCGGAAAATCAACTTTGTTTTTACGAATTAAAATATTCTGATTAAGCTCGAATAAGAAGGAAGAGAAACCAGCCGATTCTCCCGGTTTACCTGAACCGATACCAGTCCAGTTACCGATAAGAAATTGGAAAGGTGCCCAGCGTTCGGCCAGCGGTTTATCCTGGGCGCAAGCAGGCGGATGGATCTGAGTGAAAATTAAAGTTATGAAGATTAGAAAAATAATAGCTTTAATTTTGTATGACATGAGTGTATTTCCCTCCCTTTCATTCAATTTTTTCAATTGTAAACGGCATGACCCGCAAGTGGGCTGTGGCATTATGTTTGGTGGTAAAATCTTTATAGGCTCGTTTAACGGCATCTTCAGGCAGATCCAGAACTTTGGCAACTTCAGCAGATGCTATTTTATGTTCCCAGCCGTATAGTAGAAAATCCAGTTTATCAAAGGGAATCCTGAAAAAAAATTCCTGGTCGGTTACCAGCAAACTGAAAGTGTCAGGACTAGGCTGACGGTCAATAATTTCAGGGATTACTTTAAGATAATCGGTCAATTGATAGACCTGGTTCTTATACAGATGAGCAATCGGTTCGATATCGGTGCCCCCATCGCCATATTTACAAAAATCACCTAATAAAAATTCGGTGCGGTTGGATGTCCCGGCCACCACCAGACTGCGCCGGTCGGCTTCCGCATACAGGTGCAGCATACGTGAGCGTATCTTGAT
>CAYSHN010000290.1:0-5201 GCA_964430815.1 uncultured Calditrichota bacterium
AACCCTGCAAACTCCACGAGCCTTTGGTCCTGGTATCGGATCATTCAAACCCTTTGAACTGTGGGTGACCAATATTCAGTTTGCTTATGGCAGCGGCTTGCCGTATTCCTCCTACGGTACAGGATTGATTAATGATCAGCGTATGCCGGCTACGACAATGACCGATCTCAAATTGATTCGCAGTTTTAATATGAAACCTGTCGCTTTTGATCTGTTTATCGATATTTTTAATCTTTTTAATGACAACAATGTGAATTTTATTGGGAATAGCCAATATTATGCGACCACCGCTGATCCGTCCATTGTTGATATAGACGGTATAACAGGCGATTATATCCGTTCTCCACAAACCTACAGTGTGGACCGTCAGATCCGATTTGGCCTGACCGTTAAATTCTAAACTGGGCATATTAGGGGAGAAAGTTTATGCAGGTATATATCTATTTCAGGAATTCAATCTGCTGGTTCTGTATCCTGATGCTGACATTTACAGTCGTCAGGGCAGCTGATCCGGCGGATAAAAAATCAGGTCAACAGTCTAAGGGAATACTTATCGGACCAATTGTCCAGGATGATTGGGCCTATCATCAGATCGGTACTTTATGGCAGCGGGTAACTAATTTTGGTTTTGCCGGTGATGATGCCTATGAGAATCGCACCCCCTCTTGTGACTGGCCCGGCGGATCGGGAAATTCGTATCTGTATCGCGGTACCATTTGGTTAACCGCTCGCATTGATAATGTAATTCATTCTTCACAGGCTGATGACCATGAATTTGCTTCCATTGACTCGGTTCATACTTTGACAGGAATTAATGCCGTACGTTCGGAGGAGGATACTTATACGCGTTATTACGATGTGCAGGCACCTCTGGCGGACGGCCATATTCCACTGGGTCTTGAAATTACCGAACGTACCTTTGCCTGGAGTGAAAGCTTCAGAGACGATTTCATTATTTACGAATATACCATTAAAAATGTGGGTATCGATTCCGATGCTGATGACTATCCGGATACTCCGCAGGATTTACAGGAATTTTACTTCACCTACCGCCTGGATGCCGATGTATCTAAACGGGCCGACTGGGATGCTGAAATGAAATTCTCCAATCAGGATGATCTGGGAGCCTGCAATGCTTTCTGGGGTTGGATTGAACAATATTTTCCTGCCTGGTGGGCCAAGGCCAACGGTTTTTTTACGGCTGAGAATGCAGATAGCAGTATGATGTTCATGTGGGATGCAGATAATCCCGACTATCATGCCGACAATGGTCAGGAGGATGATACCGGTAATCCGGGTGCGGACGGAACATTACAATCCCCGGGTTTTATCTGTTTTAAAGTCATGAAGACCGATCCGCCCGAATTCAGGGTGAGTTCGTTCCATCAGAATCATATTTATAATGATCCGGCCACCGATCAGGAAGCATATGACCGGATGATGGCATCGCGGGTCTTCGAAGGTCCGGTGGTCCTCAGGGGTGTACCATATCCCTATGATTACCGGGCAATATTGACGCTGGGCCCTTTGGATCAACTGGCTTATGGCGATTCGGTGGTGATCACTGCAGCCATTGGCGTGGGAGTCGATGTGGACAGCGGTGGTGTATATAGCTTGATGGAACTTGTCAAGATCATGGATGTGGCACAACTCATTATCGATAACGATTACAACCTCGGAGCTTTAGCTGCACCAGCTCCCAATTTGTATATCACTAATTCTATCCAGAACGGAACCCTTAACGGTTTGAATATCATTTGGGACAATAGTCCTGAAAGCAATGTCAGGTTCCGGAGTTATAAAGTATGGAAAAGCAGTAAGAAAACAGAATCAGGTGCGTTTGACTGGAAACCGCTGGGCGAAGGGCATTACGTTATCGGTCAAAATAATCCTCCGGCTGGTGATGAACCAGGAACCTACAAAATTTTTGATGCAGATATTATCCGGGGATTTGATTATGCTTATGCGGTACAATCGGTCAGTTACGATTCAATTTTTCAATTTATGGAATCAAATATTAACGCCAATTTGAAAGTAGTTACACCAGCAAATCCAGCGACCAATAGTCTGGATCGGGTTAAGGTAGTACCTAACCCCTATATCGGCAGTGCCGTCTGGAATAATACCTTACCCAGCGACTCCGAACCATGGGAACACCGTTTACAGTTCATCAATCTTCCCGCTGATGCCACCATAAAAATATTTACACTGGATGGAGATCTGGTTGATGAAATCAGGGCCGGTGAAGGCGTACGCAAAAGTTCCTCTTTTATCGGTGAAACTGGTGCTGGTGTGGCCGAATGGGATCTGATAACACGCAATAATCAGGAAGCAGCACCGGGTATTTATCTGTTTGTAGTACAATCTCCCTGCTGCGGGGAAAAAGTCGGAAAATTTGTCATTGTGCGTTAACTATAGAATAAAGTTTGAGGTAACTGCGATGTATAAAAGAATATATATTTGGCTGATCATGGCTGCCCTGGCATTCAGCAACCTGGTTTCAGCGCAGCAATTTGCCCCGGTAGGTACGGCGGTGGCACAATTCCTGGAGGTCGGGATCAGTGCGCGGGCCGTGGGTATGGGTGAAGCATTTACAGCCCTGGCTAATGATGCAAATGCCGTTTTCTGGAATCCAGCAGGATTAGCCAACATACAAAGCAAGCAGCTTGTGCTGAATTATAACCGCTGGCCTGCTGAAATCTCCATTGGGGGCCTGGCCTTTGGCATGAACTTTGACCGGATCGGTATCTTTGCTTTGAGTGCAGTGTATCTGGCTACCGGTAAAATGGATGTGACCACTGTTTATGATCCGGAGGGGACTAGTGGTCAGACCTTTACTATCACCAATTATGCCTTGGGATTTTCCTATTCACGCTATATAACCGAAAGGTTAGCGGTGGGAGTTACGCTGAAGTTAGTCAGTGAAAAGTATTGGAGTTACGGTTATAAAACCGGTGCCATTGATCTGGGTACCTGTTACCATACCGGTTATCATGGCTTAAACCTGGCCATGTCCATTTTACACTTTGGTCCCGAAATAAAATTTTCTGGCAAGTATTTAGATTACAGCGATCCTCTTTCGGTGAACCAGAATAAGCCGAAGTCTTTTGATACCTATTCGTTGCCGATCAATTTCCGTTTTGGTATCTGTATGGATATTTTAGAAGATATCAATAGTCATCTGGTTGGTGCCGTCGACATGATCCATCCCAATAACAACCTGGAACAGTATAATCTGGGGCTGGAATATGGTTATAACCAGATGTTTTTCCTGCGTGGTGGATATAAGTTTACCACCGACGAAGGGGGCTTGAATTTGGGTATGGGATTTAAGTATGTTTTAAGTGAGAAATTTTCGCTCGATCTTGATTATGCCTATTCGGCGATGGGCGTTCTAACCGATGTCCACCGCTTAGGACTGGGATTTGCTTTTTAACGCGAATGGAAAATTTTTGAAGTACCCACTGCTTTTATTGGGTAGCATAAATTTGTTTTCTCAACTTATGGCCCAAACAGATTTAAATATTCCTGCATTAATGGATTCGGTCAGTCTGGATCGTCTGAAAAGTACGATAGATTCCCTGGCCTGGGCCGGGGGATATCAGAATCGTGTCGCGTACAGCGAAGGAAGTTATTATTCCGCTGGTTATCTGGCCCGTTCCTTTGCTGCTTTGCCCGGGATCGCCAGTGTCCAGCTGGATACGTTTTACTACACGCCTGCGCAGGATCCATATAGCCATTACCCGCTGATAAATGTGGTTGCCACCATGGGGGGTAGCGGTGCAGAAACGATCATTATCGGCGCTCATTATGATGCTTCGGGCAACCGCGAGAATGAACAGGACTGGCTGAATAACTGGAGCACATTGAAAGTCCAGGGCGCGGATGATAATGCCAGTGGTGTCGCTGCTGTTATAGAAATTGCCAGGGTGCTGAGTGATCCGGCAAATCAGTTTGAAAATCAGTCAACTCTGCAGTTCATCGCTTTTGCCGCAGAAGAAACCCATCCCATGACAGATAATCATCATTTAGGCAGTTTGTACGATGCTTACTGGCATTTACAGCGGAGTACGAATATTAAAGCGGTGCTGGTGCTGGATATGATCGCATATAATTCTATTATGGATTACATGGAGATCATTTCTGATCCGGCATCGGTCTGGCTGGCGGATAGCGTACGGCAGCTGGCTATGATTTACCTGCCCGATCTGACCGTCAACAGTGCGCCCTATCCCAATGTAACTTACAGTGACCATCAATCATACTGGAACTATGGTTTTCCTGCTATCCTGCTGATGGAGAACGACAGTCCCTGGAGTAACGATTTGCCCTATTACAGCAATAATCCGTATTATCACAAGGTTTCTGATATTGCTGCTACGCTGAATTTTTCATTACTACATAAAACCACTAAACTTGCCTTGACCGCTCTGGCAACACTGGCATATAACTTTGCTCCCAGCGGCTGGCTTGTGGAAAAAACCGATGACCGCAGAAGTCAGGTTGTCTCGTTATCCGTTTTGCCGAATCCTTTTAACAGTACTGCAAATGTAAAATTTTCCCTGAGGCAGGGTGGTTATGTAAGTTTTGTCGTTTATGATATAAGGGGAACAATGGTCGAAACGGTGGTCAAGAATTTGTATTTTAACTCGGGATCGCATACGATGCAGTGGCTGCCGGCAGGATTGGCCAGCGGAGTGTACGTCGGAATTCTCGATGCGGCCGGCTTCAAACAGAGTATTAAATTAGTATTATTAAAATAAAAGATATATTAAAATTTTACCTGGAAAAGTAGAATTATAACAGGAATATTCGATTTTATTTTTTTAATTTAATTCAGTTGGCGTAAAATAATCAATCAGAGGAGGTCCTATGAAGTCAAGTTTTATTACCATTTTATTTTGTTTAGTCATTGGGGTATTTCTCATCCATTCGCCGGTACTTGCTCAGGGTTTTACGCGTGGTACCGAAATTGCGGTTCCGGAAACCGAACTGAATACCGGCGGTACTGGCGCCATGGTGGCCGACGTCGATCTGGATAATGACGGCCTGACCGAGATTTATCTAGTTAACGACAACTGGAATGACACTCCGTCCGAATTAATTCCGCGTATTTATAAACTGGAGAGAAACCAGGGCGGCGTTTGGGAAGTGGTCTGGAAAGCGGTCGCACCGGTAAAACTCCAGAATACCTGGCCGCC
>CAYSHN010000291.1:0-5193 GCA_964430815.1 uncultured Calditrichota bacterium
CGTTTAAACATGTTGTACCTCAAGCCAATTATTGAACAATTCAAGGTTACCCGTCACGATAGATCTTAGTACAATTAATATTACTTCCGAGTTCAGACTCAAATGAAAATAATATGGGCAGGCCGCCGGTATGAATAAAAATTACCGGAACATTTTTATCAATAACTTTTTTATTCACCAGATCGATTAAACCCGCCATTACTTTCCCGCTGTAAATCGGGTCGAGTAATATTCCCTCGAGATTTGCACACTCAAATATTGCCTGAGCACCTTCTTTTGTAATCACACCATATTCAGCAAAGTATTCATCATAACATTCAATTAACAGTTCAGCAATATTGAATCTATAATCAATTAATCCTGCACTTTCTTTTATGATTTCGGCGGTTCGTTTTTTAATTGCCTCCGCTGTTCTGGAAACACTCACGCCAATTACTCTGGCCTCAGGCATAAATATTTTACAGCCAAGAATTGTTCCGGCCAGAGTGCCACAAGAACCAACTCCCAAAATTATTTGAATGTGATCCTGAGCAATTTGTTTAGCTATTTCCTGTATCGCTTTAACATAACCAAGTGCGCCTAAGCCTGTACTTCCGCCAATAGGTATGATAAAAGGACTGCGTCTTTTTTCAGAAAGTTCAACAGCCCATTTTTCCATCGCCTTAGTTAAACTCTCGTTGGCGTCATCATCAACCAGATATCTTATTTCAGCATCGAACAATACATCCAGAAGCAGATTACCTTTGGTAATTTTAAAATCAGGTCCGCCCAGCACCAGCTTAATATCAAGCCCGAGTTTACGAGCCGCTGCCGCTGTCATCCTGGCGTGATTAGATTGGATTCCACCTGCAGTTAAGACAACATCATAATTGCCCTTAATGATTTCAGCAAAATCATATTCTAATTTTCTTGCTTTACCACCTCCGCCGGCCAGACCGGTTAAGTCATCACGTTTGATGAAAAGTTTATTTAGCCCTATTTTCCTGGCTAAACGCCCTGCCTCATCCAGAGGTGTGGGAAAACTGGCCAATGATATTTTTGGAATTGTGTCTAAAATATTCATCAAACCTTTCAGTTCATTATTTTATTTATATTTAATATATAAAATACGCAATTAACTTTGTTGTAATATTTTAATCTAATCCCCAAATAAGAAATTCCAAGCACCAAATTCCAAAAACCAAATTACCAATTACCAACTACAAATTTCTGAAGTCCTGAAATCAAATACTTATATTTGTTTGGAATTTGTGATTTGGAATTTGGAATTTGTTTTAGCGGGAGTACGTGGGTCTCCGCCCCGAATTCTCGGGGCTCCGAGAACCCACCTCTTGATCTTATTGCTACACATTGCGGGGGTGGATTGAACAATTTTCGAACTATTTGTCTCGATATTACTATAAAATAAATATAATATTTTTACCAATATTCCTAATAATACTAATAAATAGAATTACTAATTACCAATTACAAATTACTTTAACAACACCATTTTACGTTCTGCAATAAAACCAGATGAAGTCGAAATTTTATAAAAATAGATGCCTGTAGAATAATTAGATCCGTCAAATTCATAACTATAGATGCCAGGATTTAAATACATAGTTTTTGATTCAACTATTTGACCAGAAATAGTATAGAACGAGATAGCCACCTGATCTGATTTAGGAATAGAAAACTTAAAAGTAGTTTTAGGATTGAATGGATTCGGGTAGTTCTGTTCAAGTTCAATGTTTTTGAGAGTAATCAATCCATCGAATTTGTTTATTTTTGTTGTAATGGTATCAGGAGTAGTTTTAATCAGCCAGACATCAGACATCCCAGCACCGTATGAATATGTAGCTCCGGTTATAATATATCCCCCATCTATAGTCTGCTGGACTGAATTACCCCCATCACTCTTACTCCCCCCAAACGTTTTTGTCCAGAGTGTATCACCATTCGCATTTGTTTTAATCAACCAAACATCATAGATACCGGCGCCAAATGAACTTGTGTTCCCCGTTACTATATATCCTTCATCTTTAGTCTGCTGGACTGAACCACCCCCATCATCATGACTTCCCACAAACATTTTTGTCCAGATCGAATTACCAGAGGCATCTGTTTTAATCAGCCAAACATTACCACCATTTAATGAATATGCAGTCCCTACTACTATATACCCTTCATCTTTAGTCTGCTGGACTGAATTACCAAAATCACTATCACTTCCCCCGAACGTTTTTGTCCAGAGCGTGTCGCCCTCGGCATTTGTTTTAACCAGCCAAATATCATTACTACCTGCACCAAATGATTGTGTATATCCAGTAATAATAAATCCTTCATCTTTAGTCTGCTGGACTGAATGACCATAATCGTCACCACTTCCCCCGTATGTTTTTGTCCATAGCGTATCACCATTGGCATTTGTTTTAATCAGCCAAATATCAGAGCTACCAACAATGAATGAATATGTCGATCCAATAATTATATAGCCTTCATCAGTAGTCTGCTGCACTGATGTAACATCTGAACAATTTCCCCTAAATGTTTTTGTCCATAGTGTATCACCAGAAGAATTAGTTTTAATCAACCAAAGATCATAGTTGCTGCCATCATTGAATGAACGTGTAATCCCCGTTACTATATATCCTTCATCTATCGTTTGCTGGGCTGAATAACCCCAATCATCAGCATTTTCCCCAAACTTTTTTGTCCATAGTGTATCACCATTGGGATTTGTTTTAATAAGCCAGAAATCTTGGCTACCCGCACCGAATGATTGTGAAGTCGCCATTAGTATGTATCCACCATCTTTTGTCTGCTGAACTGAAAAACTATAATCATCATCACTTCCACCAAACGTTTTTGTCCAGAGGGTATCTACCTGAGCCTGAATTATTGAAATAGAAATGATAATCACGAAAATGATACTCAGTGAAAAGTGTCCTGAGAAATGCTTACACATATTCACTCCATTCTATAAGTATTTTTTTGATTTATAAAACGTCTTCATATAAATATTAAATAATTTCACTGATCATAGCAAGATTAATATAGAACCTGGTAATAATTTAAAATCTAATTTGGGATTTGGTACTTGGGATTTGGGATTAAAAAAGCGGGAGTACGTGGGAGTCGAACCCACCATCCCCGAGTTATCGGGGATTCACGCGGTTTTGAAGACCGGGAGGGCCACCGGGCCCCCTTTACTCCCATGTATTGACGTAAAGAATTTGCATACGCATGTTATTAAATGCAAAGAAAATGTTCAAAGAACAAATATCAAATTCCAATGAACAAATACCAATTTCCAAATATGGATAAATTTCGGTATGGGCACATGATGATGCGGCCACAAACATCCATGATCGGGATGCATTTTTAATACGGGGGTACCCCATGATCAAAATGTATTTCCAATGTAGGGGCGAGGTTACCTCGCCCCTACCAGCGGACATCAATTTTAAAATAATTCAATCCATTCAATAATATTGTTGTATGATTGAAAATAATTTTCCATATTTTATATTAAAATATAAACAATATGCAGAGACGCATGGCAATGCGTCTCTTTAGTATCCCATACCCCGGAGCTGTTATGCCGAAATCATTGGAAATACCTGTAAAATTACTGACCAAAAAAATCAACCTGTCCCCTTTTACCTTTCAGACCACCGCCGATATTCCAGCCCTGGATTCGGTCATTGGCCAGGACCGCGCGGTGCGCTCGATCAGTTTCGGGCTGGCGATGACGGACCCTTCCTATAACATCTTCGTTACCGGCATCCGCGGCACGGGTCGCACCACTATCGTTAATGACCTACTGCATAAGGCCGCCCTGGCCAGGGAAAAACCGAACGACTGGTTCTATGTCTATAATTTTGACGATCCGGATGAACCACGGGCATTCAGTTTGCCCAGCCGTAAAGCTAAAGCCCTGCTTAAAAACTTTAACCGGGTCATTGCTAATCTGCGCCACGCCCTTACCGCCGCCTTCGAAAGCGAACAGTACCTGGAACAAAAAAATCAACTGGTCGATATCAGCCAGAAAAAAAAGCGGGAAATTTTCGGTAAGATCGAGACAGATGCCCGTAAAATGAATATCCAGATCAAAGGCTCGGCGGCCGGATTCCAAACCATCCCGCTGGTCGAGGATAAACCGATGAACGATACCCAGTATCAGAGTTTGTCCAAGGAAGAACGGGAAAAAGTCGAACAGAAAATCCAGACCGTACAGAAAATGATCCAGGATATGGTCACCGAAGCAACCACCCTGGACCGGCAGACCGAAGAGGAAGTTGAGAACCTGAACCAGGTTACCGCCCAGTTCATCGTGGAAAGCCAGTTCTTGGACTTGCGCCGGGAATTTAAGGAATATGAAGATATCCTGAATTATTTCAATAACGTGATCGATGATATCGTGCAGAATGTCTATTCCTTCCTGGATTCCAAACAACAGGATTCTACGCCTGTGGCTGCCCCTAAAACCCCCAACGATGCTCCGGAAAGGAAGATCGACAAATACCGTATCAACCGGGTGGTCGATAATTCCCAACTTAAAGGCGCACCGGTCATCTATGAGATGAATCCAACCTATAATAACCTTTTCGGACGCATCGAGAAAAAATCATTCATGGGCTATCTGTATACCGACTATACCCTGATCAAGGCGGGTTCCCTGCTGAAAGCCAACGGTGGATACCTGATCCTGGATATCGAACAGATCCTGCGCCAGCCTTTCGTCTACGAAGCCCTCAAACGGGCCGTACGCACCCAATGCCTGATGATCGAGGATATCAATGAACTGTACGGCGTTATGACTTCGGCCGGACTCAAACCTAAACCGATCCCGCTGAATTTGAAAGTAATCATCATTGGCCAGCAATATATCTACCACCTGTTGCACAGTTATGACGAAGAATTTAAGAAAATATTTAAGGTCCGTGCCGACTTCGATTATGAAGTAAAAGAAACCAAAAGCAACCTGTCCAAATATATTAAGTTCATCGCCCGGGTGGTTAAGGAGGAAAAACTGCTGAATTTTGACCGGTCTGCCGTTCAGGGAGTGGTACAACACGCCTACCGCCTGGTGGATCATCAGAAGAAATTGTCGATTCAGTTTTCGGAAATTGTACGTTTGATCCGCGAGGCCTCTTACTTCGCCCATAACCGCAACAGCAAATTCGTACAGATCAAAGATGTCCAGGA
>CAYSHN010000292.1:0-5192 GCA_964430815.1 uncultured Calditrichota bacterium
GCGGATCAAAATAGGCAATATCCTCTATTTTTTCTCCGGTACCGATATATTTGACCGGTATATTTAATTCCTTATTAATAGCCATTAGTACACCGCCCTTCGCTGTTCCATCCAATTTGGTCAAGAAAATATTATCCACCCGTGCGGCATTTTTAAATTCACGTGCCTGGTTGATGGCGTTTTGACCGGTACTGGCGTCCACGACCAAAATCACTTCATGCGGAGCATTATCAACCTTTTTTTGGATCACCCGGTAAATCTTATTCAGTTCGGACATCAGGTTGGATTTGGTGTGCAGGCGCCCGGCCGTATCAATTATCAGGTAATCCATATTCCTGGCCTGGGCAGCTGTAATAGCATCAAACACCACTGCGGAGGGATCAGCATTGGATTGATGCCGTATTATATCACAACCCAACCGTTCAGCCCATACCGCCAGCTGTTCAATAGCTGCTGCTCTAAAAGTATCCCCGGCTGCTAATAATACTTTCTTACCCTGTTGCTGATAAAGATGCGCCAGTTTGGCAATGGAGGTGGTTTTACCCGTGCCGTTTACGCCTACCACCAATATTATTTTTAGACCCGGACCGAAGGCCTCTTCCTCTGTGGCACTACGCAGCAGACCGGTAAGTTCATTTTTCATTAACGTTTCTAACTCAGCACTATCCTGATAACCTTCATCTTTTACCCGCTCTTTAATTTTATCCATTAAATACATGGTGGTCTCGACCCCCACATCCCCGCTCAGCAGAATCTCCTCGATTTCCCCGAGGGTATTCTGATCAATTTTTTTTCGTGCTGAGAAGATGCGGGTAAGTTTACTAAAAACGCCTTCGCGTGTCTTCTTTAAACTATTTTGTAATTGATTAAACAACGGTACCAAAAATCCTTACTTATGCTTAATCGGTGGTTAATTTTTCAGCCAACTCATTTACAGCTTCACGCAGTTTTGCTTCGTCATCAACTGAACTATTGGCCACCTGTCGGACCTCCCCACTGACAGCCTCAATGATCCGGGCATCGAGTTCGAAGCGATCGTTCAGTTTGCTGATACTGCCTACCAGAACGACATTCACTCCGGCCAATTTTCCAACTTCTACAGCCGTTTGTGGTTCCAGCGCTCCACTCTGGCCGAAGGCCTGCTCTTCCAGCACTTTATCTAACTGTGTACGTTCCATCAAGCGGTAACGATTCGTTTGGGATAATGCTGTCATCATCATCTCAGAGACGGTTTCAGCGAATTTGCTTTCTTCGTCTTGTTCAGTATTATCTTCAAAAGGGAATACCGCCAAATAAGATCGCAGATCTCCAGCTGATATTTTTCCGCTGGCAGGACTATCAGGCCGTGTTTTAGCCTGGAATTGATCTTTATAATCATTTTTAAATTTTTTTATCTCTTCTTTAACTAATTCTGTTTTAGCCAAACGCTCTGCCTTGATAACGAAATCATGGGCTGCTAGCATTTTACCATCGGTGCTAACCACCCAGGCCAGAACCAAAAAGGGATAACCTGATTTTCTACTCTGCCGTAAAGAAAGTAAAGCATACTTTCTGGCTTGTTCAACGTTCTGAGTATGATAGTAAGTTCCGGCCAGCATCTCTTTGGCTATTAAATTCTTTGGTTCATCGTTTAACATCTGTAAAAATATTTTTTCGGCTTCCTGATACCTATGTTTTTTAAACAATTCAATACCTCTTTTAATCTCGGGATTAACAACCTGCTTGTGCAAGGATTGTTTATTACCGGGCGATTCCTGACTTTTAAGTTGATCAGTACATATGATCAGCAATCCCAGGATCACCAATACACAGGTACACAGTTTCATTGTTCTCTCCTTACATTTAATAAATTATTTCAGGAAAACGGAGTCATAACTTTGATTACATCGATAAGCAAGGCCGGATGATTGATCAGGGCTGTTTGAAAGATCTTTAACAGAGTTTGTTTTTCAGGATCGAGTTTTTGTAAATTGTGGGCTGTTTCATTTAATTGTTGGTCGGTAAGTTTTCTGATCGCCTCTTTAATCCTGTAATTTCGCCGCTGCGTTTTACCAGCCAGTTGATCCCACTCTTTCTCATATTTATCAAAAAATTTTGAATCATACCTGTTCTTCCGTACCGCTTCAGCAGCAATGCTGCCAGCCAGTTTTCCAGCTGCCATTGCCGTGGTAATACCTCCACCGCTGATCGGATTGCTTTGCCAGGCTGCATCGCCGGCCAATAATAATCCATCCGCAGATATGCGGGGCAGGCGATTAGCGCAGGGTACACCTCCCACGGTTCTGCTCAACACCGAACAGTCTGGATAAAATTCAGAAATAAATAAATCCAGCCGTGCCTGAGGCGACAGGCCTTTCGTTGCATTACCGGCAATTCCTAAACCCACATTGGCCAGGCCATGGCCTTTAGGAAATACCCAGGCATATCCGCCGGGAAATTTCTGCTGATTAAAATAAAAAATACATGTATTCATTTCGACCGGTACATTACTCAGTATGGCCTGTGCACAGGTTTCCATATCTTTCATGGCCACGGTCGTATTAATTCCAGCCCAACGGCCGATCCGTGATTCTACGCCATCTGTCCCGATTACGATTTTAGCTCCGATCTGTTTGTTCTGTCCATCGATCCGGCAGATGACCCCGGTAACCTTATGATTGCTCAGCAGTACTTGATGTACATAAGCTCTGGTTTCGATCTGGGCGCCAGCCTGTCCGGCCTGGCGGGCCAGTTCCAGATCAAATATTTTTCGGTTGAGTACAAAACCAACCATGTTCACCTGCGGATAAATCCTGGTTCCATCGGGTGCAATGAATAAAAACTTATCTACGGTAGCAGCTATCCAGGAAGGATGGATAGCCTGTTCCAGAGTTTTTTCCACTCCCTCTTTACCCACAGCTTCAGCACAACGTACCGGAGATCCGATCTCCCGGTCTTTTTCCAGCAGCAAAACATCGGCGCCACCCCTGGCCGCATGCAAGGCGGCCAGTGATCCGGCTGGTCCGGCACCAACGATAACCACATCATAAGAATCTTTTATCTTCATGATCGCGGCTCACCATAAAGGGCATTCAGCGGACAAACAATCACACATTTTTCACAACATGTACATAGTTGCTGATCGATTATTAATTGTGCTTCGCGTAGTTCTATACAATTTTCAGGACACACTCCCACGCAGGTTCCGCAGAAGTCACATATATCCTCTTTTAAGTTGATCCGTTTTGATTTCATCGGAATTAATTTCCTGAAAAATTTGGATAATTGAAATTAAAACGTCGCCGGAAATAGAACCGGCTAGCATAAAAACCTGTGACCATTAATAAAAAATAGAGCGGCCAGTGCAGGCAGATACCCAGGGCAAAAAATAATATTCCGAATTTGGTAGCCCGCAGAGTATCTGCAATACTGTTAGTAATAACAGTCATAAAAAAGAACGGCAGTGAAAGTACATAGAATATCAGTGCCAGTTCATCGCTGAACATGACCGCACAGATAAATCCCACCAGATACAACAGAAAGGCCGCACGTATAATTCCGGTTTTACCAAAGATTACAGCCAATGTTTTTTTATCAGCTTGAATATCCCCGGCGATATCGGGCAGGGTAGTAAATAAATACAGGGCGGTATTAAAAAACAGATAAGGCAGCAGATCTTCGATCAATTTAAAACTACAGGTCTGTGCAGCACACCAGCCAATAGCAAAGGCAAGTCCACCCATGATCATGTTCGCAGCCAGACTGCCCCAGGGCCGATCCTTCATAGCCACGGGCTGGAAATTATAGAGTATTCCGGTTATCAGAAAAAATGACAGTATCAACAGAGCGATTTGTAAACTTAGAATTAAAGCCAGGCTCAGTGAAAGTAAAGTCAGCATCACCGTTTCTATAACCAGGTAGTTTCTTTTTAACAACCCACCACTGATAATAAATAATTTATTATTCTGCCTGTCACTTTCAACATCTTCCAGCTGATTCAGGATAAAACTGCTGCCCATAACCGCAGCAAAGGAAAGTAATAGTAGAAAAACAGTTGGGTAGTCGATATTTGTCAACGGCCAATTTATTACCGGACTGTTCGTTGAACTGGCTATAAAATAACCGGCCAGCAAGGTTGACCAGCCTGGATAAAAAAGCATGGGACGCAGTACGAAAAGATAATCCAACCAGGAAATCCATTTCGATTTAGGTGCAGGATTCATGCCGTTTTTTAGTTTGTGCTTCTTCTACTGGTACGGGATAATTGCCGCTGAAACAAGCAGTGCAGTATTCCTGACCGTTACTATTGGGCATGGCTGCCAGCATTTTCTCCAGGGACAGATAACTCAGTGAATCCACACCTAAAAAACTGGCAATCTCCTCCACGGCTTTTTTGCTGGCGATCAGTTCTTCCTGGGTAGGAAAATCCATGCCATAAAAACAGGGATGGCGTATTGGCGGTGAAGTAATTCTCACATGTACTTCTTTAGCACCGGCGTTGCGTAATCTTTTTACCAGTCCACGCAGCGTAGTTCCCCGTACGATCGAATCATCAACGATGACTATACGGCGATCTTTTACTACTCCCCCCACCGCATTGAACTTGATACGCACATTCATATCGCGTAAACTCTGTTTGGGATGAATAAAAGTGCGGCCCACATAATGGTTGCGGATCAGACCTATTTCGAATTTAACATTACTGCGTTCGGCATAACCCAGAGCCGCTGTATTGCTGCTGTCAGGAACACTGATCACAATATCAGCTGTACAAGGACTTTCTTCAGCCAGGTTCTTACCCAACTTACGCCGGGTTTTATCCACATACTCTCCAAAAATCTGACTATCCGGTCGGGAAAAATAGACAAATTCAAATATACAATGGCGTGGTTTGACCGGTTCGCTAATCTGATAGGATTTTAAACCTTCGGCACCCACTACCAGCATTTCACCACACTTGATGTCCCGTTCATATGTCGCCCCGATCAAATCAAAAGCACAGGTCTCGCTGGCAAAAACAAAGCAATGCCCTTTCTTCCCGAAGGCCAACGGACGGAATCCATAAGGATCACGGACGGCGATCAATTTATCTTTGCTGATAAAGACCATCGAAAAAGCACCTCGGATATGCTGCACGGCATCGATGATTTTCTCTTCCAGATTCGGCCGATGGGATTTGGCCACCAGATGCAGGATTACTTCGCTATCGGTAG
>CAYSHN010000293.1:0-5184 GCA_964430815.1 uncultured Calditrichota bacterium
CGGGATGTCCAAAAATTAGGGGAAACTGTCTGGCATCTGCTGGCGGAAAAATTACCGCCTTCCGTGGAGATGAAACTAGATTGGAATTATCGTTACGAAAATATGCGCCAGCATTCCGGTCAGCATGTGCTTTCGGCAAGTTTCAGTCGGCTTTTTAAACTGGAGACCGTTTCGGTGCACCTGGGTAGTGAAAATACATTGATCGAGTTGAATACGATGAGCCTTACTCCCGAACAATTGCGGGAGGTAGAAGAACATGCGAATGGGATTGTTGCACAAAATATAGCTGTAAAACAAATCTGGATCTATCGGAACAACCTGACCCAGTACAATTTACGGCGCGATATCAAGGTGGAAGATGACCCGATCCGGGTCATCCAGATTGGGGAGCATGATTGTACCGGTTGCGGAGGAATCCATGTTCAGCATACTGCGGAGATTGGTTTAATTAAAATCATTACAACTGAAAAAATTCGTAAACACATTCGTGTGCACAGTAAGATAGGACGGCCAGCTTATGAGTATTATTCCAAATTGAATGATCAGACACAACGTTTGTGCACCTTGCTGAGTATGGAAATCGATCACCTGCCCTCGCGTGTACAGACGCTGTTGGATGAACAGCGGGAGTTAAACAGACAATTGAAGGCCGTAACCGAAAAATGGTTGATGGCCTATGCCGGGGAATTAAAAACCAGTAGTCCTTTTGGTTTCTTTATGATCGCTGACCTGACCAGCGAACAGGCGAATAAATTGTGCGGTTTCTGGCTGGAAAAAAATAATAAGCCGTGTTTTCTTTCCAGCGCTGGACCCCTCCGGCAACTGAACTTCACCATGCGTTCTCCTGCTGGCAATAAACAAAACGTGCTTGGTTTTCTCAGACAGTTTGGCCAGGAATTATCGTTAAAAGGCGGCGGTTCTCCGGAATTTGTTCAGGGTATCATCAATCAATCAACCACCGATGCTGCTTATTTTGCCCGGTTACAAAAACAATTGGGAAATTATTTTATAGAACAGGAATGACCTTATGCCTTGGATCAAAGGATTAGTTTTATTAAGTAGGTTTGAGTATCTAGAGAAGAAATATGGAACCACGGTATACCAGGAATTCTTAGATACAATCAGTACTGCAGACCAGAATTTTGCCAAACAACCTGTAGATACCGCGAATCTGTATGCCGATGATTTATTGGTGACCATCGATGGGAAATTGCTGGAGGTTCATTTCAACCAGGATCTGGAGGAATTCAGAAGACTGGGACAATGGAATGCTCAGAATTTAATGCCTAAATATTTTCAACTCTACCTGAGTGAACAGAAACCGATAGATTTTTTAGAACAATTCAGTCGCTTGCGAGAGATGTTGATCGGAACCGGTGAGACTAAAATCAATGTACTGGATAAAAAGACAGTGATTGTTTCCACCGATTATGGCCAACCTATTCCACGCAATGTATGCCTGAGCGAGCAGGGATTTATTACCGAAGGATTACGTTTGTGCGGCGCCAAAAAGGTACAATTAATCGAAGAATCGTGTGCCAGCCAACCGGACTGTTTTGAATGTAAATTCAAGATATTGTTGCAGTAATATGATCAATAATGCAGCGGTTATAATTGGGGATGTGTGTGGTTCCCGCAAAATGGCGCAGGACGCACGTTATGAGGGGCAATTATATCTCAAATCTGCTATTATCCAGATAAACGAAAAAAAAGCCGATGTCATCGAAGCCCCGTTTATGATCACCCGTGGGGATGAATTTCAAGGGGTATTACCTGATTTAAAGAATGCATTCGAGGTCATGTTGGAATTCGAAAGACTGCTATTCCCCTTGCAAATACGCTATGGTATCGGTTTGGGACCAATTCAGAAAATGGGAAGTAAGATTCCTGTCGAGATGGATGGACCGGCCTTTCACCGTGCCAGCGAAGCCTTGTCGTTATTGAAAAGAAAAAAACATATCACCTACTGTAAAACGGAAAACGAGACCAGCGATCTCCTGATCAATACTATCTTAAATCTAATGAATGCGATAAAGGGGAGATGGAATATCTTGACTTTCAATCGTTATTGGAAATACAAGGAATTGGGTACTCTGGAAAAAGTGGCTCTGGATGAAAAAGTTTCTGCTCAGGCAGTTTGGGATTCCATGCACAATATGCGGGTTATGGAGATATTGGAAGCCGAAAATAACCTATTACTTTATTTAGCAGCAACTAATCTGATGCCCGTCGCCATGGTTAAAAATCCTGGTGACTCATAATATCGTTTACTCTCCGATAATTTTCACCAGTACGCGTTTTCGCCGGCGACCATCAAACTCACCATAAAAAATTTGTTCCCATGGTCCAAAATCTAGTTTACCGTCGCTGACCGCCACTATAATTTCCCGGCCCATCAATTGACGTTTTAAATGGGCGTCACCATTATCTTCACCTGTACGGTTGTGCCGGTAATGGGATACCGGCTCATGAGGTGCCAATTTTTCCAGCCATTCATCATAATCCTGCAACAAACCACTTTCATCGTCATTGATATAGACACTGGCTGTAATGTGCATGGCATTAACCAGACAAAGTCCTTCCTGGATGCCGCTTTCCCGTAGACATATTTCTATTTGTGGGGTAATATTGATATACTCCCGGCGGGTAGAGGTATTAAACCACAATTCTTTACGGTACGATTTCATGATCCCTCTTTAATAATTTGGGTACTTATTGATTTTCCATAATTCTCTTCAAGTCGACCGCTGCCTGCCATAATTCATCCGGCGTCATCCGTTTAACATAGATCAATCCTCGTGTGGACCGTATCAACGGAGAAGGATTATCTAAAAAGTATTCTTTACCCAATAATGTTTTTAGCTGCTGATATTGTTCGACCTGTATTTTTTGAGCTAACCCGATAAGTGGGCCATCATGTTCGTAACTGGGAAAGGAGGTTTCAGTTTGTGATATAAGCGAATTCATATAGGTAAAGAAGGAAATAGCAATACTGTTTAAATTGACCGGGATATAAATGTTGGCCTCGGCAGGGTGGAAACGAAACCATACCGTACGATACCCCCAAATCTCAATATCCCGGCGATTAGTATCCTGACAGTAAATCCGTAAAGCCTGGGCTAAAATCTGCAGAACCTTATAGGAGGTACTCACTCCACTGCTTTCAGGATTGAGGGCAACGGTTACAACTGTTGGTTTTATTTTTTTTAGATTATTGAGAACTGAAACCAGATCACGATCGTTCACTGGTTCCTCAGTAAAATTTTCTCTTTTATTGAATCCTAATCGGGAATGAATGACCGACTCGCTGCGGAAACCAAAATGACCCCATTTTACATCGGATTCCCATTCGGGGATTGTACCCTTCAATTGCTGGATATAGTGCAAATCTTTTTTACCTGAATACAGGGTGCTGAAATAATTCAACAACTCATTTACCCGGTTATTCAGAATAGTAAAACTATCTTCTTCGAAAATTTCCATAAGATTGCGCAGAAGTCGTCGTGAAATGGCCTCATCTTTCATCATATCACTGCTAGCCACTATACCATCGAGATAAAGTAGAACATCTTGATTCCGGGCGGAGATGTTATTTGGATCAAAATAGTTATTCTGACCTAACTGGCGGAATTCAGAACGGTTAAGAAACCATTTTAATTTACTGCACAGACGGTGCATATAATGATTGGTAATTGCCGAAAATCCGCTGGTTAGATAATTGAAATAATGGCTGTTGCTCGGTTCGCGAATCAATCTGACCAGATAGGGGAAATACCCCAGCATGATCTCGTCATGTTGAGGGGCGGTGTGCAGGAAAATTTGATTTTGCGGTATAATTAGGGCAGCATTGATTCGTTTCTGTAATTCCTGTTCCAGGTCATGCAGGTGCTCTTTATATGAATCTTTCAGCCGTTCTAATAATTCTTTACTACTGTGGGTAGCGGACATATCTTGTTTATTCAGGTCGATCAGACGTTTATTTTTTTTAAGTGCCAGATCAATTAAAACCTGATGTTCAAGAACGGAAGGAATTACTTTACTATTCTGAATTTCAAGATATTGTCGCTCCGTTAATAATTTTGCAGCACCTTTGGTCAGGTAGAAAGAACTATTTTCCAGGTCATGCAATACGGTGGCCGGATAATGATTATCTTTCGGTTGTTGAATAGCATCTTTGACAATCTGGGCTTTGGCTTCACCAGAGGCAATGATAATGGCGGTTGTGGATGGATTATTTACAATGGTCTGCAAACCAATGGTGATTACCAGGTGGTGACGTGCTATTTCCATGCCGCCCAGATCTGCAGCAGAATATGCCTGTGTTTCATAATTAGTAGAAGTCAAGCGGGTCGTGGAATAATGATCGGTACCTTTAACATTAAAACCAATATGACCGTCAGGTCCAAGGCCACCGAGAAAGAATCCAATTCCACCCAGCGCACGTATTTTACTCTCATAGTCGGTACAGAATTGGTCTACTGCTTCCAGTACTTTCTTTTGCTTGATTTCCTGCGCATCTTTGACTTTACGAATCCGCAAATTCAGATCGATACGGTGATCAGGCCAAATTGAATATAATGTCTCATTCTGTGGAATACCAATAGTATTGGGATTAATCAACAAAGCCTTTTTCGCATCGAAGTTAAATCCTTTAATATAAAACTTGCTGACAGAATAAAAAAAACTGTTATGCTGTTCGCTGTTGATGGGATAATATTCATTGATTTGAATAAAATGGAAACTCTTCATATCCGGTTTATGGCCAGGATCTACACCATTTTTATCTAAAAACTTCTGGGTTTCACGGTTATCCCAGGTACTCAGTAATTTGGTAACCCATTTTATAAATTGTACAGGGGATTTTCCAGCCGGCAGTGCTACTGACCAGCCTTCATTATTTTGAGCCCATTCTAGAAAACGTAAGGCTGTGAGTTTTCCTAATTCAGGGACGTTATCAACAATTATGACATTAACCTTTTCGGTGGGCGGATAACATAATGCCTGACCAGTGCGGGAGATGGTGATCTGTTCGACTTTTGAGGTAAACGTTTTTGTCTTTTTGGCGGGCATAATTTATTAACTCCATTTTACATTTTAAACATGGTTTTTTTCATCATTATATGCCGGTGGAGTGAAGTATATAAGAAATTTCGACCATTTTTGTTTAACGGGCAATATACTTCA
>CAYSHN010000294.1:0-5178 GCA_964430815.1 uncultured Calditrichota bacterium
CCGCGGTTTGATGCAAAATACTCCAATCATAGTCGAATTGAAAATAATCATTATTCATTATTTTTATATCGTAGCCATTGGTAAGACAGGCTTGTTCAACAAAATCACTGAAGAAATGGTCGCCACCGTGTATATTCATGAAAACCGCTCCGCCGACGGTGGCCGGAATTCCGGAGAACCACTGTAATCCAGTTATCCCCGCCTTTAATAAGGCTTTGATCAAAAACTCCATCCGGGTTCCCGATTCAACACGGACCTTGATGTCTGCGGCATCATTATCCGAGTATGTCATTTCTTCTTCCCCGACCGAATTATCAAGATTGATGAAGCGGCTGGCCACTTTATTTTTTTTAATGGCAGGAGAATGATTTTGCAAAATCTGCCAGTGGTCGGCTTTATTTAAAATGATTAGACCCTCATAACCGTGGTCTGAGATAATCAAATTACTGCCCCGGCCCATCACCAGGTAGGGGACCGAATCTTCAATGGCCAATGTAATAGCTTGCTCCAGTTCAGTAGTGGTATGCACTTCAACAAGTAGGAGAGCTTTACCACCCACCCCTATGGTAGTATACGGAGCCAGCCTTACATTTTTCCTTACCGGCAACGAGTAGTGTGCTAATTTTTCAGTTAACGAATCGAGTGGTGACATTATATTCAGTTTTGATTAAATATATTGTAGTTTGGACTGGACTTCAAATAGATATTTTAATAAAACGGATCACGTGCTTAGAATTATAAATGGGGTATCTTGTGGTGGTACCGGCCTGGATTTCTAGATGGCGGTCATGTTTTTCCGGTTACTTGCTTTGCGGAAAGTATAGTTGTATATTTGATCGCACATATCCTCTGCAAAGTCTGGAATGAAGACTTCTTTATGATACATTACTCTGGTTATTGGAACAGGCAATCCTCTTATTTATTTCAAGGAGATTTCTATGTTGAATAAAATCGGTTTGATCGGTGGTGGTAATATCGGCGGGGTATTGATGCTGGAAATCGTCCAGCGTCAACTGGCCAGGGAAGTAGCTATGGTAGATATTAAAGAGCCGGATCTGGCTAAAGGTAAAGCACTTGACATCGCTGAGGGGTCATCGACCATCGGCGCCGATGTGAGAACATTTGGCAGCAAAGAATACGAAGTGCTTAAAGGATCAGATCTGGTCATTAACACAGCAGGTGTGCCGCGCACCAAACGGCCGGATGGTACGATTCCGACCCGCGAAGAATTACTAGCCACCAATCTCAAAATAACCGATGCGGTGGCTGAAGGTATCAAAAAATATTGTTCCAAGGCGATTATCATCTCGGTGGCTAATCCTCTGGATGCTATCGTCTACCGGCTCTATCAAAAACTGAAACCGTCAAAAAATAAAATTATGGGTATGGCCGGAGCGCTGGATTCGGCCCGTTATCGTTATTTCGTTGCTGCTGAAGTTCAGGTTTCGGTGGAGAATGTCAGTGCTGTGGTCCTGGGAGGGCATGGCGATGATATGGTTCCGATTCGCAGTGCTTGCCGGATCAACGGTTTACCGGTGGAAAAATTTCTGACTGCCGATAAACTTGAGCAGATCGAAAAAAGAACCCGCCAGGCAGGAGGCGAAGTAGTCAAATTACTGGGATCGGGATCGGCATTTGTGTCGCCAGCCTGGGGTGCACTGGAAATGGTTGAAGCAATTGTATATGATAAAAAGAAAATCGTACCTTGTTGTGTGCTGCTGGAAGGGGAATACGGTGTTAAAGGACTGTTCATCGGTGTTCCGGTGATATTGGGCCAAGAAGGGGTAGAAAGAATTATCGAAATTGATCTGAATACGGCAGAAAAAGAGAGTTTCAAGAAATCGGTTGAATCTGTTCGCAAAACTGTGGAAGAGGTTAAAGCGATAGCCTGATACAACAGAGAATTGTTCCCCCGGCCGGTAGCAAATAAATCTGGGAGGTGTACCATGGGTAAGTTAACATATTTCAGTCACTCCGCCTGGATGATCGAAAGCGGGGGATATCAGATTGTAATCGACCCTTTCCTGGATGGTAATCCCACCTCACCTGTAAAAGCCAGGGACGTCAAGGCTAATTTTATAATTGTGACTCATGCTCATGGTGATCATTTCGGGGATACCCTGGCTATTGCTAAAAACAATCGTGCTCTGGTTATTTCCAATTTTGAAATTGCCGGTTATTGTGCCGATCAGGGAGTTCAAGCTCATGGTATGCATATCGGTGGATCGCGGCAATTTCCGTTTGGTCAAATAAAATTCACACCGGCCTGGCACGGTTCCACTTTCCCGGATGGCAGCAGTGGTGGTACACCCACCGGGGTACTGATCATGCTGGAAGGAAAAACAATTTATCACAGTGGTGATACAGGTCTATTCAGCGACATGAAACTCATCGCTGAAATGAATCCGATCGATATAGCTTTGATACCGATCGGTGATAATTTTACGATGGGTCTGACTGACGCGGTTAAAGCGGTGGAATTTCTGAAACCTAAAAAAGTAATACCGATGCATTACCAGACCTTTGATGTAATCAATACCGATCCCAATGAATTTAAAAAACGGATTCAGAAATTGGGTGTCGCTATTCAGGTATTGAATTATGGGCAATCAATGGAATTTTGATCGGTTATCGTGATTTTGTAGGGGCACGCTGCAGCGTACCCCTACGTTGACCCGTACATAAATTATCATTTCGTTGCCATGGTGCACATGTTGCGACGAGTATATATATATCCTGAAAATGAATTCCCACCGAGGTTATTCCGCGAACGGAATTGTATACAATTTTTATCCTCAATAATAATATTTCGCGTAAACGCACGGCTGTGCGTCTCTATGAATAACGCACAACCGTGCATCTCTGGAACCATACAAAGGGGGTTATTATGGTGAGAGGGCGAGTTGGTAGAAAAGATCGTTTATTGAAACAGAAAAGAAACGATGTGTATGTAACCGGAAGCAAGATTTCCGAATCAACGTGGTGTAGTAAATGTGGAGCCGTTTTTATCAATGGACGCTGGACCTGGATTGAAAAACCGGAGAATATTCATGAGGTCGAGACTCACGGCCGTACGTCTCTACAACTCTGCCCGGCCTGCCGGCGCATTGCCGATAATTATCCGGCAGGTGTTATCGAATTACAGGGATTATTTTTTGCTGAACATCGTGTGGAAATTTTGAATTTGATCTCCAATCTGGAAGCTCAGGAGAAAAAAATGCATCCACTGGAGCGAATTATATTGATCCAGCAGGTGGAAAAAATAACTAGAGTAACTACCACCGGCATTCATCTGGCCCGGCGTATTGGTGAAGCTTTATATCATTCCTATAAGGGTGAATATAGTTTTCGTTATGCTGAAACTGATAAGAGTATTCGCGTTTTTTGGCAGCGCTAAAATTTTATATTTAATTAAACAGATATCTAAAAAGGAGAAAAATATGCCAGTAAAAAAATTGAAAGAATTTCTGGATAAGCAAAAAGTTAAATATATGGTCTGCATCCATTCTACCGCCTATACTGCACAGGAAATTGCAGCAACTGCGCATATTCCGGGGAAAGATCTGGCTAAAACAGTCATGGTCAAACTGGATGGGAAATTAGCTATGGCGGTATTAACTGCATCTCAAAGAGTGAATTTTGATCTGTTAAAAAAATTGAGTAAAGCTAAAAAAGTTGAACTGGCCACTGAAGATGAATTCAAAAGTTTTTTCTCCGATTGTGAAGTAGGAGCGATGCCTCCCTTTGGCAGCATTTATAAGTTGGAATTATATGTTGATAAAAAACTAAGTGAAGATAAGGAGATCGCTTTTAATGCCGGTTCTCACCGGGAATTGATCAAATTATCGTTCGCTGACTTCAAAAAACTGGCTAAACCCAAACTGGGGAAGCTGGCCACAAAATAAATTCAAGAATAGAGAATAGAATTAATTCTAATTTGGTTTAATGTTTCTATAATTAACCAGACCTCTGAAAAAAACAGATAAAGGAGTGACGATGAAGGTATTAAAGGTTATCGGGATTGTTTTACTGGTACTGGTGGTTCTAATCGTACTTTTAGGGATTATCGCGCCGAAAAAATATTCAGTGGAGCGAGCGGTAGTTGTAAATTCACCTAAGCAGTTGGTATTCGCTCATGCCAAATACTGGCGTAACTGGCAAGCCTGGTCACCTTGGGCCGAACTGGATCCGGCAATGAAAATTACGATCGAAGGTGTTGATGGAGAAAAAGATGCATTGTATAAATGGGTCGGTGATAAGACTGGGACAGGGGAGATGCTGAACACCGGAATTAAAGAGTATGAAGAAATCGCTTACCATCTACATTTTATTGAACCGATGGAAAGCAAAGCGGATGGGTATGTACGTCTGAGTGAGGAAAAAGGCAATGCCAAAACGACGAAAGTTACCTGGAGCATGTATGGTGAAGATCCGTTTCCCTGGAATATAATGATGCTGTTTATTAGCATGGATAAAATGATCGGTAAGGATTTTGAGAAGGGTTTGGCAATATTGAAAGATTTGAGTGAAAAGGAATACACAGCGGTTATGCAATATCAGGTTAAGGTCGAAGATTTTAGTGGTAAAGATTATGCGCTGATCAGACAGGAGGTAAAATTCGAAGCGATCAATGATTTTGTTACTCAAGCTTATGTAAAAATAGTTAAAATATTATCCGAAAAGAAAGTTAGACCGGCAGGTGGATTGGTAGGTATTTATTTTACTCATGATGAGCAGAAACAGATTACGGATATGGCAGTGGCTATTCCCATAAAGGGAAAGATTGAAAACGATGAAATTAAGATGTACACCATCCCGGCAGGCAAAACATACGTCATCGATTATTATGGACCCTATGAACAAATAGCAAATGCTAATAAAGCTCTGGAACTTTATCTGGTAAGGAATAACCTGAAACAGAAATCACCGGTCATGGAAGAATATATCACTCATCGCGGAAAAGAACCGGACAGTAGTAAATGGTTGACCAGGATTTGCTATTTCGCAGAATAATTTATTTCAGCCGATCAGAATTAGAGTTTTTTGTTCCGGCTTATTATATTAAGACAGTCGGTAGTGAAGCGTGATGGTCATAATAAAATGAAGAGAATCATGCTGACCAGTGGGGCTGCTGTAACGCTGCTTATGTATTGGGGCGTTCAGGTGCCTGCCCGTGAT
>CAYSHN010000295.1:0-5142 GCA_964430815.1 uncultured Calditrichota bacterium
GTTTCCACTGCAGGGGATGTGAATGGGGATGGTTATAGTGACATTATCATTGGATCTGATTATTACGATAATGGCCAAACTGATGAAGGAAAAGCGTATGTCTATCACGGTTCAGCAAATGGATTACCTGCTAACTCAAACTGGACAGCAGAAAGTAATCAGGCAGAGGCTCATTTTGGCAATTGTGTTTCCACAGCTGGAGATGTAAACGGAGATGGCTACAGTGATATCACCATCGGGGCTTTTGTTTATGACAACGGACAAACGAATGAGGGTAGGGTATATGTTTATCATGGTTCACCGGCTGGATTATCTACAAACGCAAACTGGACAGCCGAGGGTGATCAGGAAAGTGCTTACTTTGGCTGGAGTGTTTCCACAGCAGGGGATGTGAACGGAGATGGCTACAGTGATATGATCGTGGGAGCTTACGATTATGACAACGGCCAAACAGATGAAGGAAAAGTCTTTGCCTATTACGGTAACAACGGTGGTGGTTTACAAAGCACTCTACAACAATACAAAGCAGACAGTTGGACAATTGTCGGACCGCATGGCAAAACAGGAGTGAATGGAGAAGTTAGGTTTAGCGGATTTGCCAAAAGTCCCTTTGGCCGGGCGGACGGAAAGTTGGTTTATGAATATGTGTCAAATGGTTTGGCTTTTGGTTCGATTGTTAACTCCTCGGGAGCACAATCAGGTTACACCGATCTGGGCACAACTATTAGAGGCGTTCAGCTTTATCAAAATGTCAGCGGAATACCGATTAATAAGAATTATCGCTGGCGGGTAAGAACAAAATACAACCCGGTCAATAATCCATACCAGGTATATGGTCCATGGCGTTATTACACATCGTATCAACCGACATCGTTCGGCAGTTTCAAACCGCAGAATGTGCCCCTGTCGATAGAACAGGAAATCGATTTCGTACCACGAGAATTGGTGCTGGCGCAAAACTATCCGAATCCGTTCAATTCAGTTACCACGATTGAGTTTAGATTAGCCCAGACCGGCAAGGTGACTTTGAAAATATATGATCTGCTTGGTCAAGAAGTTGCGACGGTGGTCGATGACGAACGAGCGGCAGGAATAGTCTATAAAGAGGTTTTTGATGCGTCAAAATTAGCATCAGGCTTATATTTTTACCGATTACAAATAGCAAATTATTCACTGGAAAAAAAGCTGATGCTGGTGAAATAATCCTGAGGTTATAAAATGGCAAGATTACAGCGAATTCGTACGGGTGGGATTAATGCATGGATGAGCCCACTCCCAATTTTCATGCGTAAGAGTGCGGTTCTTTTTCTGTTAACCCTATTGCTTCTCCCTTTGGTCAATGTAATGATGGCCAGTGGGGCGCCCAATCCATCGGAGTCTGTTTGGGGGATTGAAGAGCTTTATCGATTGGATTTGTTGCCCCGGTTGAAACAATCGAACTATGTAGGTTCAGTTTCCAGTTATGATCGGAGCGGAGGCAATGACGATGGATTTTCCGGTAAATATTCCTTTGTACGACAGGAACCTGACGGGTTAGTCTTGGCGGATTTAAAGGGTCCGGGAATTATCTATCGCCTCTGGACACCAACTCCATCAAGTGACTGGTTAGATTTTTATTTTGATGGCGAGGCCACACCCAGAATCCACATTAAATTCCGTGAACTCTTCATGGGTACCCAATTCCCTTTCATGGAACCCCTTGTCGGATCAGGTGCAGGCGGCTATTTCTCTTATGTACCGCTTCCCTTCCGCAAATCCTGCAAGATATTGATACGGGCCGGGAAGGTACAATTCTATCAAGTTAATTATGCGCTATATCCAGAGAACACCCAATTCGAGACTTTCTCTCCAGCACTTTCCAGCAGCCAATCCAAAGCGCTGGAACAGGCTTGTAAAATTTGGGCAGAGGCAGGTGAAGATATCAGCCGCTTTGGAATTGCTACAGGAGAAAAGCCACGACGTATAGTATCCCGCAAAACTCTACTTCCTGGAAAATCGGTGATGCTGTTTGAAATCGACCAACCCGGGCGGATTGCCGGCTTCCGTTTGGGTCCTGCCAATCTGCTTGCAGGAAAAGATCGGGCCATCCTATTGAAGATTTATTGGGACGGGGAGGTGCATCCTGCTGTACTTTGTCCCGTAGGAGATTTCTTCGGTTATAGCTGGGGAGAACCCGCTATGAAATCCCTGTTATTAGGAACGGCGGAAAACATGAATTATTGCTATTTCCCCATGCCATTCGACCATTCCGCTCGAATCGAGCTGGTCTCGGAAGAACCATCCGCCATTCCAATCGAACTCCAAGCAGAATTAGTAACAGGTGGTAGAGGCCGCGATCCGCAGGAGGGGCGCTTCTATTCTTACGGGCATCGCGAAAACCCGACTCAGGATGGCAAGCCCTTCACCTTTCTCGAGGTGGAAGGACAAGGCCATCTGGTGGGTTGTATTCTCGAAGCCCAGGGGTTGGAATCCGGCGCTACCCCTTTTTTTGAAGGAGATGATCAAACCACGTTAGATGATCAGCTCGCGATCCATGGTACCGGTTCGGAAGATTTCTTTAATGGCGGATGGTATGATGTGCCTGATCGTTGGGAAGAGAGAAAATCTTTCCCGCTTAGTGGTTGTCTCGATTATCTTAAGCCGCTGGCCAGAAGCGCGGGATATCGTTTTATGATCACCGATAGTTATGCCTATCGGAAAAGTCTGCGGCAGACAATAGAACATGGTCCCGAAAAAAATAATGTCCCTGCCGACTATTGCGGTGTGGCGTTCTTTTACTCCTTGAAACCTCCGAGCCCAAGCGCAACAATTCCTCCACTAGCAGAGAGAAAAGTAGTCGATTTACAGGAATTCAAATATTCACCGGGTTGGAATATTCCCATTCATTCCTTTGCTATGCGAAACGTTACCCTGACGAAGAAGACGGAAAATCTGGAGGGGACGGAGGTCCGCTACCTGGATGTACAGGCCAATGGCGAAGACCTTTTTGGTGAGCCAAGCATCTCCTTCGCCTTCGATATCCCACAGACTGGAATATATCAGGTGGAACTGGAAGCCCTCCGAGGTCCAGATCAGGGACAAGTTCAGCTTTTCCACAATGAGCGGCCAGCTGGTGATAGAGTCGATCTCTTTTACACCATGCGGCAAAAAAGTGGTTTGCTTTCGCTAGGTACCCTTCCTCTTAATGCAGGAAGCAACCATCTATTCTTTAAAATAATGGGCAAGAATCCACTTTCGAGGGGATTGGGATTTCAGCCGGTGACCTTCATTTTTAGCCGGGTTTATTGAAAAAACAAAATCTGATCCTAGACCCTCTCAACAATCCACTCCACCAGACACACTAATAGCACGCTGATAAGTGGCAGTATTATATGTCATTAATAAATTGATACGAATGAAAGTATCTAATAGTTTAATGATATGAAGATCAGAACATTTTTTCATTCCGGAGGGATCTGTAATGAAAAAATTAAAATCAATTAATGATGTTAAAGAGGCATTTAATTATAATCTTCCTGGGTAATTCTTTACTCGTTCAAATTATACTGTACCTAAATTGACAATATTTGTTAAATTAAAACTGATAGGCGAAAATTTATGAAAAAGATCATTCTGATTTCTTTACTCATGTTCTCAGTTGTCACGGGTGCTGAACCCCCTTTTCATCGCGGTGTTAATCTCACTAACTGGTTTCAAAGTTCAAATGTGCAGCAGGTTCAGTTTGCTAAATTCACCAAACAGGATTTTATCAACATCAAAACACTAGGCTGTGATGTTATACGACTGCCGGTCAATTTGCATTTTATGACCAGCGGCTCACCGGACTATACCATCGATCCGTTGTTTTATTATTTTTTTGATCAGGTAGTCGATATG
The DNA here is from genome assembly GCA_964430815.1 of uncultured Calditrichota bacterium. GTDB lineage: Bacteria > Calditrichota > Calditrichia > JAJRVZ01 > JAJRVZ01 > CAVZSQ01. The sequence goes on from CAYSHN010000295.1 coordinate 3,877, forward strand.
GCTGAAGAACAGCAACTCTATCTCATCTTGGATAATCATACATTCGATCCGGCTACTAATACGGATCCTAATATCGAAGATGTGCTGATTCCCGTCTGGACGCAAATTGCAGGCCATTATAAAAATCGCTCAACCTATCTTCTCTACGAGGTACTCAATGAACCCCATGGTATCTTAGATGCCGCATGGAATATAATCCAGCAAGAAGTGATACAAACCATTCGTTCGGTCGACTCCATACATACGATCATCATCGGCCCGGCCGGGTGGAACAGTTATAATAATCTGCAATATATGCCAGTGTACACAGACACTAACCTGATTTATACCTTTCATTTTTATGATCCGTTTGTATTCACTCACCAGGGGGCCAGTTGGACGGATCCATCCATGGTACCCCTGGCCGGGGTGCCCTTTCCTTATGACGCTGCCAGTATGCCGGGTTGCCCTCCGGAACTAGTCGGGACGTGGATCGAAAGCAGCCTGAATAATTATCACAATGATGGCACCGTCGTCAGAGTCAAACAATTAATAGATATTGCTGCCGCGTTTAAAACCGCCCGAGGAGTTCCCTTATACTGTGGTGAATTTGGTGTCTATATCCCGAATAGTAATAATGAAGATCGGGTATACTGGTATAATACTGTACGCAATTACCTCGAAGAAAAAGGTATGGTCTGGACCATCTGGGATTATACAGGAGGTTTCGGCCTATTCGAAGCAGGAACGCGCGAGATGTTCGAGTATGACTTAAATATACCTCTGGTTGAAGCCTTGGGATTTAATGCACCACCTCAATCTGAATTTGTCCTAAAACCTGACACGACAGGATTCGATCTTTATCTGGATTATGTCGGTCCGAGAATTGCTGAATCGAGTTGGGCGGGTAAAGGCATTTTAAATTATTATTCTAAAGATAATCCGTCTCGCGGAAATTTCTGTATTTATTGGACAGAAGTGGACCAATATAACTTTATCGGTTTCAGTTTTATACCAATCAAGGACCTTTCTGTTCTGGTTAATAACGGGTACGCGATCGATTTCTGGATTCGGGGAGATACGCCGGGTACTAAGTTTGATATTCGTTTTATTGATACAAAAACCGATGATCCCAGCGATCACCCCTGGCGGATGCGTGTGATCATTGATGAGACCATGGCGACCTGGGATGGAGGATGGCACCATTTGCAAATTCCCTTAAGTGAGTTTACCGAACATGGTTCCTGGGATAATAATGAATGGTTCAATCCACAAGGTGATTTCGAT
>CAYSHN010000296.1:0-5100 GCA_964430815.1 uncultured Calditrichota bacterium
CGTTGATTACGGGTTGGATGGGAATAATAGTCTTTTTATTTTTCATTTTAATCTGGATAATACTGCCTTCACCAAAGGTACCTTTGAGGATTTCATCGGCAATGGGATCTTCGATGTATTTCTGGATAGCGCGTTTAAGCGGGCGGGCGCCGTTAACCAGATCAAAACCATTCTCGGCGATAAACCTTTTAGCCCCGTCGGTTAGTACAAACTGTATTTTCCGGTCAGCCACTTTGTCCGACATTTCCCTTAGCACGATATCGACAATCTTGACCATGTGGTCGATCTGTAAATGGTTGAAGAAAACGATGTCATCAATGCGGTTTAAAAATTCAGGATTGAAAATTCGTTTAAGTTCATCTGATATTTTACTTTTCATTTTTTCGAAGTCATCCAGTTGATCCTTGCCGGTGAATCCGTAATTCATATCTTGCTTGATTTCTCTGGTACCGACATTGGAGGTCATGATTAAGATGGTATTCTTAAAATCAACCCGGCGACCGAGACTGTCGGTCAGGTGTCCTTCATCCAAAACCTGCAGCAGGATATTGAATACGTCTGGATGGGCTTTTTCAATCTCGTCAAGCAAAACCACGGCATAAGGCCGGCGCCGTACTTTTTCGGTCAACAGGCCCCCCTCTTCATAACCCACATATCCGGGGGGAGATCCGACCAGCCGGGAAACATTGAATTTCTCCATGTATTCACTCATATCAACGCGGATCAGGGCGTTGGGCGATTCAAATAAATAGTTGGCCAGTACTTTGGCCAGATGGGTTTTGCCGACACCAGTAGGACCAAGGAAGATAAACGATCCGATAGGACGGTTGGGGTCTTTCAATCCGGCACGGGTACGGCGGATCGCCCGGGTTATTATTTTGATTGCGTCATCCTGGCCGATTACTTTTTCTTGCAGCGCTTCATCCATTTTGAGCAATTTATGTGATTCGGTTTCGGTAATGCGCTTGGTAGGAATACCGGTCATCATGGAAACGACTTCGGCCACATCATCAACTTCGACCACCGCCACGCGTGATTCTTCTTCTATCTCCCATTTTTCCCGGGCGGCGTCCAATTTCTCAGTTAAATTGCGTTCCATGTCACGCAGTTTTGCTGCTTTTTCGAAGTCCTGTAATTTGGCCAGTGATTCTTTTTCAGATTTAAGCCGTTCGATTTCATCTTCCATATCGATAATATCCTGCGGTACAACGATATTGGCGATATGTACCCTTGAACCGGTTTCATCCATAACGTCGATGGCCTTATCGGGAAAATTTTTATCGGTAATATAACGTTCACTCAGACTAACTGAAGCCACCAGTGCTTCATCGGGAAAGATCACATGATGATGTTCTTCATATTTATGGCCGATGGAGCGCAGGATTTCCAGGGTTTGTTCGGAGGTAGTCGGTTCAATCATCACTTTTTGAAATCTTCTTTCCAGCGCACCGTCTTTTTCGATATACATGCGGTACTCGTCGAGGGTAGTAGCGCCGATGCATTGCAGTTCACCGCGGGCCAGGGCTGGCTTGAACATATTAGAAGCATCCAGTGAACCGGAAGCACCCCCGGCACCGACGATGGTGTGCAGTTCATCGATGAATAGAATAACATCATCGGCCTTTTCCAATTCGGTCATAATAGCTTTCATCCGTTCTTCGAACTGACCGCGGTATTTGGTACCGGCAACAATTGAGCCCATATCCAGGGCTACAACCCGTTTGTTGTGTAATACGCGGGGTACTTTTTTCTGGATGATTCGCAGAGCCAATCCTTCGGCGATAGCTGTCTTACCCACGCCCGGTTCACCGATCAGCACCGGATTATTCTTCTTACGGCGGCTCAGGATCTGGGCTACACGCTGAATTTCTTCATCACGGCCGATAATGGGATCAAGTTTACCCTCGGTAGCCAGCATGGTAAGATCCCGGCCAAAATGATCCAGAGCTGGCGTCTTGGTCTTTTTTATACTTGGTCTTGGTCTGGGCGCCGTAGGTTTGCCGGCCAGGATGTTTTCCAATTCCTGAAAGCAGGCGTTATAATCAACATTGAAAGTGAGCAGAATTTGAGCGGCCAAACTGTCCTTCTCTTTTAAAATCGATAGGAGCAGATGTTCGGTGCCGATTACATCGTTTTTGAAGTTCTTTGCTTCAATATAAGTCATTTTTAAAGCTTTTTCGGCACGTTTGGAAAGGGGTAAATTCCCGATGGTCATGGTTCCGCCGGAAGGAGCCGTGGAATCTTCAATGGCCTTCTTGAGTTTATTCAGATCGCAATTAAGATTTTGTATGATCTTTATGGCTATGCCTTCGCCTTCCTTTAACATACCAAGTAACAGATGTTCCGTGCCGATATAATCATGGCCCAGACGCATCGCTTCTTCTTTGGAATAGCGAATGACCTTTTGTACACGACTTGTAAAATTATTTCTCATTAAATATTATCCTAAAATCAATATTAAACCGTTTTGCTTCTCAAGCAAGATAAATTTACTCAAATATTCAACAAAACTCAATCAACACATATTTATTTAACGCACCAGGTCAGTAACAATATTCCGCTTTATAATAAATGAGATAAACAGTAAATTGTTCCCAGCAGGGCCTTATTTTTGTGCTTGATTATAACTATTAATCGGCCTATTTTGCAGAAATTCAAGGAAAATCTGGAGATAAATTTAAGATGAAGAAGCTTATATTTTTATTGATGTTACCCATTCTGATTTATGCTCAGGAAGAAGCGGTGCTGGAACCGACTGTTTTAATTGATGTTCCGACGGCAGGAATGCTGATGCAGGGTAGTTTTCAACTGCAATTGCGGGCTTATGCTGAGGGGGGATTACTGGGTAGTATAGATGTAGGTATTTTGGATCGCTTCATGATTGGAATCTCTTATGGCGGGACCAATATAGTAGGCCGGGGCAGGATTCACGGTAATCCCCAACCTGGAGTCCAAGTCCGTTACCGCTTATGGGAAGAACAGTTGACCGTGCCGGCGCTGGTTTTGGGCTATCATTCCCAGGGTTTTGGCGCTTATATTGATAGTACGGATCGCTATCTGGTCAAATCGATGGGTGTTTTTGCGGTGGCCAGTAAAAATTTCAATTTTTTAGGAAATCTGGGCTTACATGGAGGGGTTAATTTAAGTTTGGAACGTGGTGATGGGGATAAGGATATAAACTTTTTCGCCGGGATTGACAAAAATCTCAATCCTGAACTGTCGCTGATCACGGAATATAATTTTGCCATAAATGATAACGATCATCGTGCAGTTGGCAGCGGGGAAGGTTATTTAAACGCCGGGTTGCGTTGGATATTCGCCGGCAAACTGGAAATTGACTTCATGTTCAGAAATATACTTAAAAATAAAAATGAATTTGAGAAGGTCTCCCGGGAGATAAAACTTACCTACGCGGTGATTTTTTGATTGATAGTGCTGGAAACCTACGGCTCCAGCACGGGAAATAGTCCGGTATATATATCCTGTATCATTAATATTGCATACCATGACCCAGAATTGTCATCCCGGCGAAAGCCGGGATCTATCTGTATCAAAATAGTAATAGATCCCGGGTCCTGTCTGTCGCCAGGTCTTCGACATGCCCCGGGATGACATTGTGCGAGATGGTTGTAGGGACAGGTCGCGGCCAGGCACTTCATCATTCTGAATTTATTCTTCTTTCAAAGTATACCAGCAGCCCCACCGCAAGTAAAATCGTGCCCGCGCCAGCGTAAAAACTGGACTCCGGAAATTCCGCAAAGAAGAACATCCCACCCAGTGTAGCCAGTACTGGTTCCAGCAGCATACTCATGTTGACCTTGAAAATCTGTAAATGCCGTGAGGACCAGTTAAGCAGGGAATGACCGATCAGGTTGGGTCCCAGGGCCAGCAGGATCATCATCAGCCAGCTTTGTTTACTAAAACCGGTAAAAGAAATGTTACCGGCAATCATATATATTGCACAGAAAAAAGCAGCGGAACCATAGATATAGATCAGGTATTTAATGAAATCCTGTTCTGTTTTATGCCAGCGGGCGATCAATAAATAGAGTGCCACACACAGGGCGGAGAGAACTGCCAGTGCATCACCGGTTATTCGATTACCACTCTGACCCAGATCCGGGTAGACGATCAGAGCCATCCCGACCACAGCCAGCAGGAACAGTGGCAGGATCTTTTTAGCAGGATATTCTTTCAGGAACAGAGCAGAAACGATGACGGCGAAAACAGGATGGGTGCCTTCCAGGAAAATGGAGTGGGCAATGGTGGTCATCTGCAGCGAAGCGATCCAGCTGATGAAGTGCACCGCCAGGAAGAATCCGGCCAGCACGTAATTCCAATGGAACTTAAAAAGTGAAGTCTTTTTTGTCCTGGGCAGAAAAGAATGATACCATAGCAGAATAAATGTACTGATGACCAGGCGATAAAAAGAGATAACTGTAGGGGGCACATCGCCGCACCAGCGCACCAGAATGGAACTGATGGAGGTGATCAGGATGCCGGTTAAGAGTAGTGCGTATATACGGAACATAGAAAGTTAAATTGTAATTTTAAATGCGAAGATACTAATTACAATAATAGAAATACATTCAATATTTTATAAAGGTAAGTGAATTTCGTCTAAGGAAGAGATTTATGAAAGGGCAGAAAAGATATATGATAAACCTTGCAGTAGCGAAATTTTTTATTAAATCGGAAATGTATACGATTTTATGCTTGTGTGCACGAATAAACTAAAGTAAAATAATACGGCGTTTTGAACAGCTCTAAGGCAATACGAAATAAATTTATTTCTAATCTAGTGCGAACTGCTGAAGATATTTAGGTCGGATAAAAAGCAAAGGTATAATACCAGGTTTTAAATAGGAGTAGAAATGTCTAAAGAATTAAGAATATTCATCCTTTTGATCATCATTTATATTTTTAGTTCAGCTTGCTACGGCCAAATAAGAACCGATTTTATTCTTTCTGATTCCACTTCTGTTCGTTCAATTGCTATCGACTCTTCAGGAAATTTGCATGCTGTTGAGTCAAATGATAATGGACTGTATTATGGCGTATATGATTCTCTCGGTTTCCCGATTGGAAATAAAGTTCAAA
>CAYSHN010000297.1:0-5057 GCA_964430815.1 uncultured Calditrichota bacterium
TATTACCTATCCAATTATACATAAAAAATATATATTATAAAAAGGTTTTGATAAAATTATTTTTGTTCATTTTTATCCCATATAATAAATATTAAGCAGCAAAGCACAAACTTTCAGCGCAATCCTATATTCAATCTTGTTTCATTCCCAATTACAAACTATATTTTTTAAAAAAGAAACTAAATCACATGTCAAAAATCATCATCGGTATCCATGGACTGGGCAATAAACCCTCTGAAGCATTATTGGCCTCCTGGTGGCGTCTGGCCCTCGAAGAAGGATTGAAGGCCATTGCTAAACCACACTACTTCTTTAAATTTAAACTGTCTTACTGGGCCCGTTTTTTACATCAACAGCCACTCGATCCGCAGGTCAAAGATCCAGAAGAATTACTGTTTATCCCTGATCCATATCTACCTGGTAATTCCACTCCTCCCGGTATACCTTCATCGCTACATCAGAAACTGCTGGGAGTTTTTAAAAAGAAGATGAGTCATATTTTACTGGATACAGATTTCACTATCCGCCACAGTCAACTCAGCGATATGGTTATTCATTATTTCTATAAGGATCTCGATATCTATTATTCCGCTAATTGTCCGGATAAAGAACATGCCCATTTAGCCGCACGGACCTGTATTCAGAATCAATTGACAGCGATTCTGCGGGAACATCATAAAAAAGATATTATGGTGATCGCCCATTCCATGGGTTCAATTATCGCCTATGATGTCTTGAAACAACTGGAAGGGGAATTAGAAATCAATACTCTGGTCACTCTTGGTTCACCCCTGGGTCTGTCTACCATACAGCGCCGCCTTTATCCCGGTACCCAATCGGGAAATAAAAAACAGTTTAACCTTAAAACTCCTCAGAATATCAGGCGGTTCTGGTTCAATTTTGCCGATCCGGAAGACAAGGTAGCCATGGATTACCAACTGGCTGAGGATTTCGCAGCAAATCACTTCGGTGTTAAACCGCTCGATTATCTGGTACATAATAATTATGAATTATATGGTGTCAGAAATCCCCATAAAATATATGGATACTTGCGGGCCAAGCAGGTAGCTGAAACTATCAATAATTTCCTTACCTCAGAGCGATTTAAGGTTTCAATCTGGCTTGGTGATAAAATCAACCGTATCTGGGGAGAAAAGAAGGTAAAATATGAATCGCGCTGAGATGATCAGCCGCCTGGCCGATCCAGCCGAAAAATTGGATTTTATAATCATTGGTGGTGGTGCTACCGGCATCGGTACCGCTATCGAAGCGGCATCCCGTGGATACCGTACATTATTAGTCGAACAAAGTGATTTTGGTAAAGGTACCTCTAGTCGCAGCACAAAGTTGATTCACGGTGGTGTTCGATATTTAAAACAGGGCAATCTCTCCCTGGTCCTGGAAGCACTAAAAGAACGGGGTATCCTGTATCGCAATGCCCCGCACCTGGTACACAATTTACCTTTCATCGTACCGAATTATGACTGGTGGGAAGGTCCGTTTTATGGTATCGGTCTCAAATTATATGATATGTTGGCCGGCAAAGAGGGATTCGGCGATTCAAAAATACTCTCCAAAGAAGAAACCATAAAACATTTACCCACCATTGAAACCCGTGCTTTGAAAGGAGGAGTAATTTATTTTGACGGTCAGTTTGATGATGCCCGCTTGATCATCAATATGGTAAAAACCGCAGCCGAACAAGGTGCTACGCTAATTAATTATGTGGCGGTTAAAGCATTGCTTAAACATAATGAAATGATTAATGGGGTACGAGTTCAGGATAATGAGAATGGTCAGGAATATGAAGTAAAAGCTAAAATAATAATAAACGCCACTGGCGTTTTTGCCGATCGCATCCGTCGAATGGATGAACAGGAAGCCACACCCCTGATCCGGCCCAGCCAGGGCATTCATCTGGTACTGGATCGAAGTTATTTACCCGGTGATAGTGCGATTATGATTCCCCAGACCGATGACGGCCGGGTCCTGTTTGCCATCCCCTGGCATAATCGTATAGTGGTTGGGACAACCGAAACACCAGTGCAATCGATTGAGTTGGAGCCTACCCCTTTTCCGGAAGAGTTGGAATTTCTGTTAACCCATGCTTCGCGTTACCTGACCAAGGATCCCGTCGAGAGTGATATCCTTAGCGTTTTTGCCGGTCTGCGTCCGCTGGTCGCAGATCTGGACAACGAAAAAGATACCGCTGCCCTTTCACGTGATCATCTGATCCATATTTCCCGTTCCGGCCTGGTGACAGTTGCCGGTGGCAAATGGACCACCTACCGCAAAATGGCTGAGGACACCATTGATCAGGCTGCTATTCTGGTTCAATTGAATGCGGTACCCAGTGTAAGTAAAAATCTGAATATCCATGGTTACCATAGTAATAATAAAATATTCGGTGAATTCCAGATCTATGGTTCCGATGCACCTGAGATCCTGAATCTGTTAGATGAAAATCCGGAATACCGGCAAAAACTATCCAGCGATCCTCCTGTATATATTGGTGAAATTCTCTGGGCTGTGCGTGAAGAAATGGCCCGTACGGTTGAGGATTTCCTGGCCAGACGTACGCGGATATTACTGTTGAACGCCAGGGCCAGCATGGAGATTGCGCCACAAGTGGCGGAGATAATGGCCAGGGAATTGAAAAAGGATTCAAATTGGAAAAAGGAACAACTCAAAAATTATCTCAATCTGGCGAAGAAATACACTGTATAAATACCAAATACCAAATTACAAAAACCAAATCTCAAGCACCAAATTACAAATATGAAGCCACTTCTGCTCGCTGGTGGATTACACGGTTTTGAAGAGCGAGAAAAGTTCATCACAACTTATTGATTATTTATAAATTACATATTTTAACATTTGAGAAAGTGGCAAATAGGTGGCAAATATAGTCTAGCGTTAAGTGGAAACTGGGCACCATATTCATTTCTTGCCTCTCGATTGGGCGTCCACCTAAAAGAATTGTCAAAAATTAACGTATTTTACTAAATATGGAATTACTAAAATATTTAAGAACTGGAAAAAATAAAATTTAAACCTATTAATGCTGTGGTATTATTTTCATCAATTGAAATACCTGGTATTATTATAATACTATTTTGGGTATTAATTTTACAAATAAGGGATACACCAATTTTTAAAGTTGTAGTCCAACTATCATCATCAATAGATTCGCCATTTAAAATTTCTAATTTTGTATTACTTTTATAATAGCTAATTCCTATCTCTGGCATTACTTCAATCAAGGATCCTTTACTAATCGTACCATAGACAATACCACTAGTACCAAATGTTGTGCAGCTTAGTTCCAAGTTATTATGTTTTAAATAATCACCTGAATAACTTCCGAAAAGATAAGAAGCAGAAAACGAAAACGATATCGGTACTACTTTACTTTGTTTTAAAACATGAAAACGTAAACAAGGTCCGTAAAAATTAATATATAATTTATCATCATTGTCTAATGATGCGTTTGAATAGTCAAAGCCAATGTCAAATATACCATTGAAAGAATATCCGAGGCCAATAGTAAATGAATTTAGATCATTATTCAAAGCATATTCTCCACTTATATCAATTCCACTTATTCCTTTTTCTAAATATTGACCTTGAGCATTAAGTAAACTTGGTATCAGTATCGTTATAAAATAAATATAAATACTTTTCATACTTAATGACCCCTCCGTAAAAATTAAATCTATAGGTAATTGCAATTTCAAATATCTATTCCTACTCACATCTTGAGAGCATTGCGAATTTCTTTCCAATGGTTCACGTCTTTGAATTTAGTTTTAATCATACATGTACCTGTAATCATATAATACCGCCCTTACCGCCTATTGGTGCATCCCCCCATTTGAATTAAAAGATAGTATTTTACAAATATTGTATTGAGGTTATTTAGTTTTATAAACTATGAATATTAATTGAAAATCCTTCAAATTTGTTTGATTGTATATCATCTATATATTTTGCCCTGTTGTACTGAATATCAAGATGTTTAAAGATATAGAACGCAATGGAATTCTTACTTATTGATAATAACTTGAATAGCCCTCTTGAACTAATGCTAAATCCTGAGGTCTTTATTTTATCAAACCATCCACTACTGAAATATCCTCTGCTATATATGATTAATTCTAATAGGTTAATTCTAAATCCATAACGAGTAGTTACATTTTCATCACTACTAACGGCAAAAACATTCTTAAAAATATTAATGTCACCGAGAAAATATTGATAATCTACTCCCCCTGACTGATCCCTTTTGATCAGCAGATCATTAGCCTCAACAGACCAAGATAATTGAATTGGATATATATATTCCTCTTGATAGACATACGTAAGTCCAATATTCAAAGAATATCCAATTTTCGCCTCTCGTGGTAAAGGATCTTTTTGCAAAGTGTCGTTATATGCTACTTCATTTCCGATATTATTGAATGAAAAGCCTAGTGAAATATCGGTAAACGGTGTTAATCCAGTATTTTTTAATTTAGCAAAGAACCCGGGAAAATAATTAGAAATAGGGAATGTAAAGAGAAAACCCAAATCACCAGCTTTAGGATTTGTCCGTGCATTCGGACTTAAATCTGATACTATAGATTTGTATGTAAAACCAAAAGAAATATTAAATAAATAATTGTACGAAAGGCCAATGGAAATGGCATCGTACCATTCTTTTGATTTGAATGTATAAAGTACATTACCCTGCTCATCAACCGCAATGTTCTCACCCAAATTTAACATAGATCGAAGATATCCTAGACCAATACTAATTGGTAATTTCTCAGAATTAAAATTGTAACCCAGTGAGAACCCATTTGCCTTAAAATATAAATCACTAAAATTAAAGCTTGGAAGCCAATCAACTTTCATGTACTGATAGGATAAATTTTCAGTCTGACTGAATATTCCAAGTTGAGCAGGATTATAAAAAAATCCAAAAGTATCTTTGGTAGGTAATGATGTAAATGCACTGGCCATACCAAGTAATCCTGAAGATGGTTGTATGGTTAAAAAGGGAACAGCAGCTTCAC
>CAYSHN010000298.1:0-5052 GCA_964430815.1 uncultured Calditrichota bacterium
CCGGAAGGTATATCTGCAGAATTCGCACATGGCAAGGAAGTGGTGGGTGCTGTTTTCGAACATTGTACTATTTCCTACTGCTCCCGGGTTGCGGCATTCCTGCGTGGAGATAAATTAATAATGCGGCATTGCCGGATCAGCGATACCAGTACCGAAGGTGTTTACCTCATCGCTTCAAACGATGTCCTGTTCGAAAAAAACATTTTCACCCGCAATAATATTGAGAATATCGACGGTTACTATCCGGCAGCTGTAAAGATTTTTAACCAATGTTACCGCGTCACCTGCCGCGATAATCTGGTTATTGATCTCCCGAGTTCAAACGGCATCTGGTACGACGTGGGAAATGTGGATGGCGTTTTTATAAACAACTGGGTCCAGGATGTGGGTCGCCTCGGCCGGGAATTCTACAACAATCGATTGTGGCCCAGCGAAAACGGATTCTTTTTTGAAATCTCCAAGGGAGCGATTTGTGCCGGTAATGTGTTTATCAATTGCGAACACGGTATATTCGTTCTGAATAGTTCCAGTGTGCAAATATACAATAATACCCTGGTCAATAGTATGGCCTGCATTGGACGCACGGCCCGGGTATCTGCCGGGGATCCTTTCGGCTGGCATGCCGATACTGGTCCGGGTTTGAACCAGCGGGACGGACACGTCTTTGTCAACAATCTGCTAAGTGGGGATGAGAATTATAACAAACCTCTGCTGGTAGTATGGCAACCGGCGCCTCTTTGTGAACAACTTAAAGAACCACAGGTTAAACAACTCGATTATAATATGTATGTACGTCTGCGATCGATCACGACTGAGCCCTTGTTGTTGTGGAGTCCTGCGCCGAATGAAAACTGTCAGCAGTTATTCGGATCGCTGGAAGGTTTGCGGGAATTGCACACCGAATTTGAAGCCAACAGCCGGTATTTTGCTGGTTATAATGGTCCTTTATTTAAGAGCAGTGATCTGGGCAATTACGAATTGTTAAAATCGTTTCCGGGAGCAGGAATAGGAACGCAGATTCCTGCTGGCATCAGGAAACTACTTGGCCAGACTCAAAAAGATATTCACTATGTTGGAGCTTATTCACCGCTGCCTTGAATAACATTTTTTTAAATAATTTTTCTTCAGCACTTTTTGACTGACTAAAAAATGCCTAAAAAAGCGGGAAAACATGATTCTGGATTGACACAAAAATTCTATTAAATTTTTACAGAATGAATGAAGAATCAACTTGATAAGTTCATAGGCGTTGGTACGGTATTTATTAGTGATGTGATCAACATATCCAGGTTCGCAGAGCAAATTACTGTTCCGGAACTAGTCGATTTCTTTAAACGACACCTCAGCTATGTATCTAAAATAATTGAGAAACACGCAGGTATCATACTTCGATGGGAGGGTGATACCGTACTGGCGTTCTGGCATCCGCAACATCGCAATCCAAGTCATGCGCAACTTGCTTTCAACGCTTCATGCGAAATTTTGTCAATGTTACCAGGCTTTGACACATTGCGTACGCACTTGACGTATGATGTTGATATTACTCTGGGCACAGGTGATATGGCTGGTGATTTCTTCGGTCCGGGAAAGATCTTTCAAGTGGTAGGTGAGGTAATGGCAATAGCCGACCGACTGAGTAGGGCCCGCAAAATACATGGCTCTTCGATCCGAATGTCCCAGTATACACTTGAACTGATTAATCCACGGGAGGGAATTATAGAATCAGGAACAATCAGCAGATCTAATCTTGAAAGCCTGAAGGTTTTCACATATAATCCTACGAACAGGAAATAGGAAGTGGCATGATAAGTAATTATACCTGGGGTTGCCGGGATAAACCTTGTAACTGATCACGAATTTTTTTTACCGTTCTTTTGACGATCTTATTTCTGATATCATCCGATATTAGAAGATTATCTTTAAACTCGGTAAAAGTATCATTAAAAATATCTTCAAATGGCTTCCGCTCAAGTTTTTCATTGATCATGCGTTTGTTCTTAGTCATTGCTGTATCCTGGAATTATACTCTAAATTAGTTACTAATTAGTATAATTATATTAAATTTTACAGTAAAATCAAGGTAAGAAATAAGATTTGTACATTTAAAGCAGTTTTCAGGATAAATTAACTGGATTGAATTATTCACAGCCGATTTTTTCTTTGAAAATTCGGGCATTATATAATGATTATATTAAATTAATTTGAATTTGATGAACAGGTCGTCTTAAATTACAATCACTACAAAAAGGGGAGATTTCGCCATGAAACAAAAATCGATACAACTGGCATTTAGGTTGCTGGTCGCTTTGCTTATATTGAGTTGGCTGACTACCTGTGCAATTAATCCCGTTACCGGTAAACGGGAACTCATGCTGCTCTCTGAAGCAGATGAAATAAGCCTGGGCCAGCAATCTGATCAGGGTATCATACAGACCTATGGCTTGTACTCAGATCAGAGTTTGAATAGTTATGTCAGTAATATAGGGCAGTCGGAGGCCAGAATTTCCCACCGTCCCACTCTCAAATTTGAATTTAAAGTAATGGACACCCCAGTGATCAATGCTTTCGCCGTTCCTGGTGGTTATGTATATGTAACACGCGGAATTTTAGCTAATCTGAATAATGAAGCTGAACTGGCCGGGGTGGTAGGACATGAAATCGGGCATGTTTGTGCGCGGCATTCTGCCATACAATATACCCGGGCACAACTTGCTCAACTGGGACTCGGCATTGGTGCTGCACTCTCCCAGGAAATTGCCCAGTATGCTAATCTGGCTGCACAGGGAATCGGATTGTTATTCCTCAAATTCAGTCGCGATGATGAACGCCAGGCCGATGATCTGGGTATCGAATATTCGACCAAAGTGGGGTACGATGCCCGCGAGATGGCTAATTTATTTATAACTCTGAACCGTATTCAAGCTCAGTCTGGAGGAAGCGGATTACCGGACTGGTTATCCACTCATCCCAATCCGACTGACCGGATAGGGACAGTAAGGAAAAACGCTGAAAATTTGCAGAAAACCCAGGGTCTGACCAATTTAAAAATTAACCGCAACGACTTTCTTAATAAATTGGATGGAATGGTGTACGGGGATGATCCCCGGCAGGGTTATGTACAGAATAATGTCTTTTATCATCCCGAATTAAAATTCAGTTTTCCAGTGCCTAATGGCTGGACTTTAAATAATACTCCTGCCCAGGTTCAAATGGCTACCAGTGATGGAAAGGCAGCAATACTTTTTTCATTGGCCTCAGAAAAAGATCCCTCGTCAGCAGCCAGTCAGTTTGTGACAAATAATCAGGCCCAGGTACAATCTCAAAATAGTATTAGAGTCAATAATTTCAATGCCATAAAGCTGGTTTCCGTGTTGGCCGGGGAATCACAAACACTGCAGTTAGTTTCTTATTTTATTGCCAAAGATGCTCTGGTTTATGTTTTTCACGGATTTGCAGCCCAGACAGAATTTAGCCAATATCAAAGCACTTTACAGATTCCGATGCAAGGTTTTGCCAATCTTAGCGATGCATCTAAAATAAATGTAAAACCTGACCTGCTACAGATCAAACGTGTAAATTCCACCACGACCTTGCGACAGGCGTTAAAAAACAATGGCGTGGCCGACAAATATCTGGATGAACTTGCGATAATCAACGGCCTCGAGTTGACCAGTAATGTTCCGGCAAATACTCTGATTAAAGTAGTAGAGCGGGGAAGGTGAAATTGGATCCATCAAAGGAAAAATCGATCTGGTTTGTACGTCCGACTGTCTCTGATCTGCAACGGTTGGTAAGGAATACCATGGTGGATCATCTTGGTATAGAATTTACAGAAGTTGGAGATGATTTTCTTAAAGCAAAGATGCCGGTTGATCAGCGCACGGTGCAACCCGCAGGTCTGTTGCATGGCGGGGCATCGGCCGCTCTGGCCGAAACGATCGGTAGTGTAGCTGCGAATTTGTGCGTGGATCACACCAAACGGGTGTGCGTTGGATTGGAAATTAATGCCAACCATATCCGTTCGGTCCGCAATGGCAATGTTTATGGCCAATGTCATCCATTGCATCTTGGACAATCGACTCAGGTTTGGGAAATTGAGATCCGGGATGAAAAACAAAAACTGGTATGTGTATCCAGATTAACCATGGCGGTTGTCCTGCAGATTAAAACCTGACTTGTAGTTATGGAGACAATCGATGCAAAACTTTAGCACTCATTTTGGTAAATATAACCAGAAGATAAACAGTACGGTTCAGCAATTACAGAAAAATCGCTGCCTGGCCAGGATTGCTGACCATGATTATACTCTGTGGAAGAATCAACCAACTGAAATAACCAATCGGCTGGGTTGGCTTAAAAGTCCGGAAGTAATGTTACCGGCAGTCAACGAAATAAATCAATTTACGGCCGAAGTGCGGGCTGCTGGTTTTAAGCAGGTTTTACTTTTAGGTATGGGCGGATCAAGTCTGGCCCCGGAAGTTTACAGCCGGTCGTTTGGTACAAAGGCGGGTTTCCTTAATCTTTCTATATTAGATAGTACCGATCCCGGTACAGTTCTGGCCAGGGAACATAGTTTAGATCTCGAACATACCTTATTCATTGTCGCTACGAAATCCGGTGGTACGGTTGAAACCTTTTCCTTCATGAAATATTTTTACAACCGGATGTGTTCGGTTGTGGATACCGCACAGGTTGGAAAACATTTCATTGCAATCACCGATGCTGGCAGTGGATTAGAAAAATCTGCCGTGGAATTGAAATTTCGAAAAATATTCCTGAATGATCCCGAAATTGGTGGTCGTTATTCAGCGTTATCTTATTTTGGACTGGTACCGGCAGCGTTAACAGGCATCGATATCAAAGAATTACTTAACCGTGCTGAAGAAATAAAGCAAAATACTTTTAATGGTAATAATACTGAAGCGTTACAGTTAGGTGCGGCCATGGGGGTACTGGCTGGCCAGGGGATCGATAAACTAACGCTGATATTAACACCACTCATTTCTTCATTCAGTGCCTGGATCGAACAACTGGTGGCTGAAAGTACTGGAA
>CAYSHN010000299.1:0-5048 GCA_964430815.1 uncultured Calditrichota bacterium
ACCACTTACCGACGGGAATTCCGCTTCTGTGGTGGTTTGAGCTGTGGATCCCGAATACCTCAGGGTACCTTGAGGTCCATATGCCAACAGGTGCCCGTTTAAGTTTAAGGCACCATTCTTCAAATCCAGTCGCCCGTTTACCACCACGTCGCCCGAAATCGTCACGCCGGCAGCATTATTAAGGTTTAAATTGACAACCGTATCGGGCATTTGTACACCGGTCACCTGGGCTTCGGTACCATTAAACGTATAACTCGCCGTTTTA
This sequence comes from uncultured Calditrichota bacterium, assembly GCA_964430815.1. GTDB lineage: Bacteria > Calditrichota > Calditrichia > JAJRVZ01 > JAJRVZ01 > CAVZSQ01. The sequence goes on from CAYSHN010000299.1 coordinate 266, forward strand.
CTCAGAATTCTCAATCCACTCGTACTTATCGAACCGTCCAGTCCGGCCGGATGAGCGCATTCCAGTGTTGCGCCGCTGTTTAGAATGAATATCCCTGAACCGCTGAGTACGCTACTGCCCATACTCAGGGTTGTGACACCGCTCACTTCCACAGGCAAAGAGACAATGGTATTTCCTGAACCAAGATTCATGGCCTGTGCACCACTGCGACCGAATACGAAAATTGCTCCATCCGTGGCGGGATTATCATTCTCCGTGCGGGCATTGGCCAGGTTAAAACTGCCCACCAGCATATTCCAGACGGTCGATCCGGTCCCGCCCTGCGTACCACGGCAGATCGAAAAATTACCACCGCTGACATTGACATTGCCGTTATGATTTATGACTACTGTTGTTCCACCGTTATTTGTTCCGGTAGCAGCAAATTCGCCTCCGGACTGTATCACACTGCCATTAATTGTGACCGTGGCAGACTGATCCGTCTGCGGTGTGCACATCTGTAGCCGTCCCGTACCGGTGCTCTGGATCGTGATATTTCCACTGATGGTATTTCCATTCCAAGCCAGCTCGAGCACTCCGGTCTGCGCCGGACAATTCCAGGTAAAGTTGCTGAAATTCTGATTAATCTGCTGGGGCATACTAGTCTGGACCGCATTGATGTAGCATGTTGAACCTGAAGACCACCCGGCCTGAGGAATTACTCCCCCATCCTGTTCATGTTGGTATTTACCACCACTTTTGAAAATCGTTGTAGCTGAATCGGCTAGGCTGAGCGTGCCATAATTTACCATACTGCCGTCCACAGCCAGATCGGTCGAAATTCCTGTCGTTATTCTGAAGTCAACGCCGTTATTAATTACCAGCACACCGCCGGAGTTAACCGATAACTGGTCGGCTGAGTCGGAAACAGAAACCGTGATGGTATCACCGCTGAAAATCGTAATTAGCTCGTCGCTGGAAGACGGGGCAGCAGGCGCAGGGTGGATCCAGTTGACACCGTCATAACGTTCCCAGGAGTCGGGATCGTTCCAGTCGCCTGATTGGTAAGACCTGAAAGTTCCGCTTTTTAAAAGATAACTGCGCAGCCATTCCAGTGCCGGACGCTCGCTACCGTCGGAGCGTATCAGATAACCATCGACCTGCCAGATCTGGCCCTGGATATATCCCCACAGGGTGATGCCCTTCACACCCGGATGTTCCCACAGCAGTGGAAATATCCGTTCATATTCATTCACTTGCCCGTCGTCATCGGCGACATTAACTTCAAATTCGGATATATAAATCGGCAAACCGGTGGCCGCCAGCCGGTCTAAATTGGCATCCATGTAAGCATTGTTTGGATTGCTGACTTCAAAATAATGGCATTGCACGCCGATTCCATCGATCAGTCCTCTGCTCTTTAACAGGTTGACTATCTGGAGGAAAGTAGTGGTATTATCATTACTGTTAAGAAGACTGAATTCATTAAGAATTAATTTTGTACTGGAACTGAAATATTGCCGCGCTAATTGAAAGGCCCGGATCACCCAGTCGTATCCGGTGGAGCCACTGCCACCGAGGGCATTCCGGTAGGGTGCCGGGTTATGGCCTGGCAGAGGTTCATTGACCACGTCGACATACGCCGTTTGCGGATACCTGGCAGCGACATCATGGATCCATTCTTCTATCTCCTCAGCCTGGGAAGCTGAATCAAGGGACGTAATCCAGCTCGGGTATTGTTGTCCCCAGATCAGAGTGTGTATTTTAAACGGATATCCCAGAGCAACAGCATGACCGTAAGCCAGGTCCAAGCCGCCCCAACTATAGTTATCCCTGCCCGGCTCAGCTGACCCCCACTTGCCGGCGTTTTCCGGGGTGACCTGGTTCCAGTAACTATCCCAGGATGCGGGAATGCTGGAGCCTATTATACACCCTAAAAACTTCTCATGTCCGCTGGCCAGCGGCTGGGCGATTATATCGTAGACGGATATCAGAAGAACTGAAATAATTATCGCCCAGTTCCTGCTAAAAAATTGGGTTTTAATCATATCTCCCCCCACTGAAATGTTTATTGTTTAGTTAATTTTTTTTATAGACTTCGTCGTCACCCAGATACTCAAACCAATCGAAGTAAGCGGTATTTTTCGACGGTTTGCCCCATGAAGTCGCATACAGTGCATACACGCAGCCGACAAATCCTCCTGCAACCCTGGTACTCAGGAATGCGGCATCCACATCGCTTTGCAGCACTTGCCAGTCCGGCATAGTGGTACAATATAAGAAGGAATAAACGTTTCCCTCTGCTGCAATTTTTAAATACAATTCCGGTTTGCTTCGATCGATGTTGATTTTTTTCGAAACCATTAATTTCATCTGCTCCACGGATTTTTCTTTGCCGGCAGATTTATACAATTGTACCACCGTATCCTGCCCATCCAGTGATTGGCACAGGTAATAGAAATGCTTCTCGTTCTGGAATACCAGTAATCCCGCTTTTTCATTTTCAGCTATTGCTGAAAAAACCAGTGCTGTACTTACCGAACCTTGCTGGTGCTGCTGGCGGCGTCCCACCAAACTGGGATCGCCATTTTCTGCACATGATTCCGGTCTCAGACGCAGCGCCAGTAAACCGTGGCGGCGGTGCAGATCATACCATCTGCTGCGGGGCGTCCTCAGGAAAATCCAGTCAGGATTAAGCGCATCTGTATCAAATTCATCCCTGAGTTTAAAATTCCCGCTGTATTTATAATTGGCCTTTCCGGCAGCAGGTTTCACCGGATACGGGTAATAGAACTGTACCTGTTCATGATCGGGATTGATGACCGGCCAGCCGTTAATCCATTTGACCGGGGCCAGGAATGTCTCGCGGCCGGTATTGTAATAATTTTGATCATAAGGATGATAAGGCCGGCAGCCCAGGAATACAGCCCACCAGTCGCCCGAGGGTAGTTGCACCATGTCGGCATGACCGGTGCTGGTGATCGGGAATTCCCTCTTAGTATCCAGGTGCCGCTGGGTCAGAATCGGATTGTGCTCATAAGGAGTATACGAACCCTTTACATCAGCACTGCGGAAGACTACTTCAGAGTGCCATTCGCCGGTGCCCCCTTCTGCCGCGATCAAATAATAATAGCCATCTTTTTTAAAAATATGCGGCCCTTCGATCCAGACAGGTTTTTTTGTGATATCGGTTCCACCATTCACCAGAATATATTCCTGTCCTGATACCTTAAGACTGTCCAGATTAAATTCATACAAGCGTATTGTCCGGTGGCCGTTATAAAGCGGCTTATCGTCAGGTGCAATACTGTTGTAAAGTATATAGGCTTTGCCGTCGTCATCAAAAAACATGGACGGATCAATGCCGTTAATCTGCGGTATCCACACCGGATCGGACCAGGGACCGGCGGCGTGATTCGCAGTGACGACAAAATTACCGCCCCGGTCTACCAGTGTACAGGTCACATAAAAGATTCCGTTGTTATACCTGATGGCTGGTGCGAAGATGCCCCGGGAAACACCCAGACTGTCCAGATTAAGTTGTTCCGGACGGTCCATGACATGCCCGATCAATTTCCAGTTGACCAGATCCCTGCTGTGAAATACAGGAATACCCGGGTAATAGGCAAAAGTCGAATTGACCAGGTAGAAGTCCTGGTCTACACTGCATATGCTCGGATCCGGGTAGAATCCGGCCAGGATGGGATTGGTGAATTTGTTTTGAATGGTTGAATGATCTCCGCAACCGCAGAGAATAAGAACAAATATACTCAATATGATGATCGGAGTGCTCTTCACTTTCTTCCTTCCTCTTGAGTAACTTCACCTTCTATACTTTGGAAATCTAAAAGAAATCTATCATCACCTTGAGTATAAAGTACCAATCCGCCTACTGGCGGATTACTAAATTACGGATATACTCTTACTGATTTGTTTTTACCATCCCTCTGTAACTCTCCGGAGGGCCCAGGTAACTGTATTTTGCATCTGCAGTCTCAATAACTAGTTTTTGCAGGACCACGCCGGGATCGATCGCCCAGAATTTCAGAACATGTTTGCCAGGTTCACTGATAACATGTTTGGATACTTCCACATTCACATTATTAATGACCCAGGCTTCCCAGTCCTGAAAAGTTTTATCAGCATGCATGTTTATAATCTGCGCCGGTTCATTATCAAAGGAAATACCATAACGCAGCCCCTGGTTATTGTGAAAATTCAAAGTTGGAGAAAGATACGCTTTAATTTTCACTTCACCGGTGCTGAAAAGGTATAGCCGATATTCCAGTCGCGGGTTGTCGCCCTGCGGTGATTGAACCGGAGCCGTTACCGGGAATGTAGTCATAGCCGAAAGGGTGCGTCCCAGTTCCGGAATTTTCTGCCAGGTGATGGGATGTGTATTTACTACCCGGCTATAATGTTCCGCTTCAATCGAGACGTAACCATTGCTTTCGACAAAGCGATCTTCAAGATCTTCCGGCGGTATTGCCGGATTATTGATCACAGCATAAACGATCACCTGCCGTTGATCCGGGCCAGTGATAGCAATAGGTATCCGGCGTTTCCCAACCGGCACCTGTTGCCAATCAACGCTCACCCACAGGCGCTGTTCTTTTTCTATTTTTCCCTGCTGTCGATCACATTGCAGCCAGGTTTCGCCAGACTGAACCGAAAACTCAAAAGATGTCTCACCGCGATTGAATATTTCCAGATAATGGGTTTGGCAGCTGAATGGATCAAACTCCGGCAGAACGGCTTCACTTTTCTCCAGCGGCCACCAGTTAGTTGAACCTTCCACGGCCAC
>CAYSHN010000300.1:0-5019 GCA_964430815.1 uncultured Calditrichota bacterium
AGAAGCCAGGATACGTGAAGATAAAATTCATGTTCAATTCCCGGTGCATAAAACAAATTCCTATCATATTGATTTACTTGATCAGGAGAATGTGAAAAGCCAGAATCCAATCCAGTATTTTATTACAATGCTGGAAGATCTGTATCCTACGGTGAGTCTGCTTGAACCGGGTATGGATGTGGAAATACCGGCAGATGGTGCCATAACCCTGTTGATCGAAGGCCGGGATGATTTTGGATTTAGCGATCTTAAATTAAATTATCAGGTTATCGGTAAATCAGCACTCACCCAGGATACCACCTGGCATGCATTACCGATCTCCTATCCTGCGGATGTGGGTGCAGCTTCAGCTGCATATTTCCAGCAAAATTATTTGTGGAATTTTGCGCTGTTGGATGTTGGATTTGAAGATGCGATCAAATACTATATTGAAATCAGGGATAACGATCCGATTCATGGACCTAAACATGGTCGTTCGAATGAGTACTTTATTCATTTCCCTTCCCTGGAAACATTGTTTAATACCTTTAACGAAAAACAGTCCACTAGTATTCAGGAAACTGAACAAGCGGCGGATGAAAGTGATGAGTTGAAAAAAAAATTGGAAGAAATTAACCGTGAATTGAAACGGGATAATACCATTGATTGGGAGCGGAAAAAAGAGATAGAATCCTCAGTGCAAAAACAGAAAGAAATCCAGGAAAAGTTGGAACAGATTCAGCAGAATTTGGACGAAGCTATACAAAAACTGGAAAACGTACAATTGTTGAGTCCGGAATTGCTGGAGAAATATCACCAACTGCAGCAACTATTTCAGGATATTGCCACACCCGAATTATTACAGACCCTGGAAGATTTACAAAAATCATTGGAAAAAATGAATGATAATCAGATACAAAATGCAATGCAAAAACTGCAACTCAATCAGCAACAATTCAAAGAACGACTTGAACGGACTCTGGAACTTTTTAAAAAAGTGCAATTGGAACAGGCGCTGGATCAGTTGGTACAAATGGCCAAAAAAATGTTGGATGAGCAGAAAAAAATTTCCGATGAATTAGATCAGAACAAACCTTCGGTAAAAAAATCTCAGGCTGAACTGGAAAAGAAAATTCAATCCCAGCAATCAAACCTGCAGCAAACCGAGCAGGGTCTGGATGGATTAGTACAAAATGAAATGTTGGAAAACTATAATAATGTAAAGCATGACCTGGAATCCGCACAGGATTTGATTGAACAACAGGATATTGCTGCTCAGCTGGGGGTACTCAGAGATATGATCCAGCAGAATAGTCCAGGCCAGGTCGGACAACAATCGCAACAGACTGAACAAAGTTTGCAGCAACTTCATTCCGCTTTACAACAGGCCCAGCAAAATATGCTCTCCGCTGAGCAAACCAGATTGCTTTCAAAAATGCAAAATGTATCGGAAGATCTTCTGCAATTATCCGCAACTCAGGAAGAGTTGATGAACGAAACTAAAAATTTATCCGATTTCAGTGCGGAGTTTCATGATATGGCTTCCCGGCAGCAAGGTTTAGCTGAAAATATGAATGGAATAATTAAAGAGATAATTGATCTTTCGCACCAGACATTTTTTATATCACCGGAATTGAGTAAATCTCTCGGCAAAGCAAGTGGCGGCATTCGCAAGACACTGGAAGAATTAGAAAATCGCAACCAGAGTACCGCCGGTAAATTCCAGGAATTGGCCATGGCGGGCCTGAATGAATCTGTATTGGGGATACAGAAATCAATGCAACAAATGGCCCAGGCGAATTCTGCCCTGGGATTTGAACAATTCATGCAGAGTTTGCTGCAAATGTCCAAACAGCAGGGACTGCTTAACGAGGAAAGTCTCAATTTTTTCGAGGGTGCGGGGAATCAAGGCAGCCTGACCATGCAGCAACAGCAGGAATTACGAAGATTGGCAGCAGAACAGTCGGCTATTCGACAGGCATTAAATCAGCTAACGGAAGAGACGGGCAATCGTTCCGATGTATTAGGCCGTGTCGCAAATCTGGCCGAAGAAATGGAAAAAGTTGTACAGGATATGGAAGCACTAAAGTTGGATCGTAAAACTATTGAGAGACAACAGCAAATATTTAACAGGTTACTGGATGCACAAAAGTCGGTAAGGGAAAGGGAATATAGCCGTAACCGTCAGGCCGAAACAGGGAAAAGTTACGTACGCCGCCGCAGGCCTGCGGAAAAAATCGATCCTGTTGACCGGCGTGGCCAGAAATTACAACAGGATTTACAACGCGCTCTGCAGGAAGGGTATCATCCAGCTTATGAAAAAATAATTGAAGATTATTTTAAAACTCTAAGTCAATCAACATCGAATGACCAAAATTAGTATAGAGCCATGAACAGATTTACCAGTCTATTCGCAGGAATTATATTTTTATTGAACTTTTATGGCTCCGTGACAGCGCAGGTGACCTTGCAGGTCATCTATAAACGTAGTATGCCCCCACTGCAATCCCTGTCTGTTCAAAAATCCTTTCAGATTAAAAAGGCATATCCTAAAGTGGGACTGGTTCTTTCCGGAGGCGGTGCTCGCGGCATCAGCCATGTGGGTGTTTTAAAAGGATTGGAAAAACATAATATTCCGATTGATCTCATTGTCGGTACAAGTATGGGTAGCGTGATGGGCGGTTTCTATGCCGCTGGTTTTACGTCAGCACAATTGGAATCAATGGTAAAAAGTATTAAGTGGAATGATTTATTCAGTGATAATACTCAACGGGAGGATCTGTTTTTAGGTCAAAAAGTCGAACGGGATCGCTATATAATAACTATCCGCTTTGACAAGTGGAATCCATACATACCTACCAGTATTTCCACCGGTCAGAAAATACTTTCCACTTTAACTGAACAATTGTATCAACTAAATATCCAGAAATTTTCGAATTTTGACAGTCTGCGGATACCATTTCGTGCTATCGCTACCGATTTGATTTCAGGTAAAAGAATCGTAATTACTAAAGGGGATCTGGCTGAAGCGATATATGGCAGCACGGCGGTGCCCCTTCTTTTTTCACCCATGCGCTGGAAGAACATGCTGCTGGTGGATGGCGGTTTATCTTCAAATCTGCCGGTTGATGTGGCCCGGGCTGCCGGTATGGAGCGGGTCATCCTGGTGGATATCTCTTCTCCCTTGCGTACTACTGATGAACTAAAATCGCCCTGGGAAATTGCCGATCAGGTAACGACCATTATGCAGCAATCCCAGTATCTGGAACAACGCAATATGGCAGATATTGTCATTAAACCGGAATTGGAAAATATCGGTAGTACCGACTTTTCCAAGTATACCGAAATGATTACCGAGGGGGAAAAAGCCGTAGAACGTAATTTAACCATGCTGGAAAACCTAATTTTAAATAAGAATATTACAGATACAACCAAGGCCAATCTGGTTATACCTCATACCTACGTCTGGAATGTGATACAACCGTCAGCGATACAAACCTCTCATTCTTTTGAAAATTCTGATTCCTTATCACTGCAGTTCCTGAAAAATCTGGTAGATTCTGCTTTTTCCACGGGATTATATAAAGAAGTAAGTATTGAGCAGGATTTGAACGATACAACTGTTTTGAAAATTAATGCGCTGCAGAATCCGATTCTTCAGCAAATCCAGTTCAGTGGTGACAAACTGTACTCGGATTCGGTGCTGAGCAAATGTATTACCCATCAACTGCATACCGTTTTGAATTATACAACCATCTTACGTGATTTAAATAATTTGAATCAATTGTACATGCAGGCAGGATATGGATTGATGAATTTCCAACGGGTGGAATTGGACAGTGCCTCTGGTATTCTGCATATAAAGATAAATACCGGTGCAATAGAAAGCATTAAAATCGAGGGTAATGATATAACTAAAAAATATGTGATCTTGCGTGAATTTCCCTTAAAGGAAAAATCGTTTTTTAATTCACGGTTAGTCAAACAGGGTATGCAGAACATCTACGACACGCAACTTTTTGAAAAAGTTACTATCAATGTAGATCCGCATAACAATAAGAATTTCTTGATCATTAAAGTACGGGAGAAAAAATATGTGGCTCTGCATTTCGGTGGCAATATAAGTTTGGACCGGGGAGTACAAAGTTACCTGGAATTTGGTAATGACAATTTTCAAGGAATGGGCAGTAGTCTGTCGCTATCCGGCAGAATAGGAGAAAAAGATAAAAATGCAGGTATTAATTTTCGGATCGATCGTGTTTTCAAGACTTATTTAACTGCGGGATTGTATACCTACTATGACTTTAAATTAAATCCATATTTGGTCAATCTGCGAAAAATTGGAGAATACTGGGAAGAACGAATAGGCGGAAAATTGATGTTCGGTCAGCAGTTGAGAAAACTGGGACAAATGACTGTTGAGCTAAGAATCGAGAATGTGAAGGACCGGAGGTATTCGGGAGAATTCAATTATAGTAAAAACAGCGAATTACGTACATTGAGTATCCGGTCGGTGACCGATAAACGTGATAAAATCGCCTTTCCTTCCAAAGGTATATACAACATCTGGTATTGGGAAGCAGGAAATGAACGCATCATCGGCGGCCAGGAAAAATATACCAAGGCTTATGTCAAACTGGAAGGATTTTATACCTATAGGTCAAAGTATACACTGCACATCCGGGGTGGAATTGGAGTGGCAGATAAGACTCTTCCATTTTCGGAATATTTCAGATTAGGTGGAATAGAGGAATTCATGGGGCTGTATGAATATGAGTATGTAGGCCGGCAATTAATCTATTCCAATCTGGAATTTCGATATAAACTGCCCTTTAAAATAATTTCAGATTCATATATCGCCCTGCGCTATGATCTGGCCGGTATATGGGAGACTCCGGACCTGATCATGAAGAGTCAGGACTTTTTCCCGGGGTATGGAGGCTGGATAGGGATTGATACATTTATAGGCCCAATGATAGCAGGATATGGACAAACCCGGGATAAATCAGGGATTTTTTATTTATCTTTTGGATATCGTTA
>CAYSHN010000301.1:0-4996 GCA_964430815.1 uncultured Calditrichota bacterium
GTCCTGCCGACGAACAGGTCATTGACCGGGTTTTAGCATTGATGGAAGTACAGGATTTCCGTGACCGATATTTTAACGAATTAAGCGGTGGTGAAAAACAACGGGTTTTGATCGCCAGTGCCCTGGCCCAGGAACCAAAAATTCTGTTGCTGGACGAACCAACGACGGCACTGGATTTGCATCACCAGATCGCGATCTATCAGATTCTGAAAGAACAACAGAGAACTAAAAATCTGACGGTCATTATCGTCACGCATGATATCAACCTGGCAGCTCAATATTGTAACCGGATGGTGCTATTGTACCAGGGTAAAATAATCAGTGATGGTAAGCCAGATGAGGTGTTGAAGTTTAAAGTACTGCAAAATACTTTTGGTGTAAAAGTTTATATTGATATCAATCCGATTACCAACAGTCTTTACATTCTACCATACGCCTGACACATGAAGAACAATTTATACTGGCGACTGATCCTTATTTCGTTGATTGTACTTACACTGATCACATTGGTTCTGGCACCATTACTCGGCAGCCTGGCCATTACGCTTCCATCTTTGTTTCAATCCTCTCTGGAACAAGATATCTTTTTAAATCTGCGCTTACCGCGGGTGTTATTCGCTTTTCTGGTAGGATTCTCGCTGACCCTGGTAGGTGCTGTTTTTCAGGCCTTGCTGCGCAATGATCTGGCTACGCCCTATACTCTGGGTGTCTCTTCCGGTGGAGCCCTGGGAGCTGTGCTGGCGATTAAATTGGGATTGGACATAACCTATCTTGGCCTGAGCAGTACGGTGTTATTTTCCATGCTGGGTAGTCTGGGTACTGTTTTTATCATCTATTTGATCGCCCGTGGTCAACGCGGTATGTCCGCCGTTACCCTGGTATTGACCGGGGTAACCATTAGTTTATTGTTCTCCTCGCTGATTTTATTTGTACATTACCTGGCCGATTTCACCGAAACTTATCGCATGATCCATTGGCTGATGGGTGGATTACAGACTACCGGTTGGATCTATAACGGAATATTGGTTATTCCGGTATTACTGGCCTTTCTATATTTCATGCACCAAGCGCGGGCTTTAAATATCCTCACGGCCGGCAGGGAAATGGCTTTAAGTAAAGGGGTCGATCTTTACCGGCTGCAGAAACGATCTTTTTTTGGAACAGCCCTGCTGGTAGGTATGGTGGTAGCATTGGCCGGACCAATCGGTTTTGTAGGCCTGATCATTCCTCATGTAATGAGACTGCTGGTCGGTCCTGATCATCATCGGCTTTTGTTTTCTGCTCCGCTGGTGGGTGGAATTTTTCTGGTCTGGTGTGATACCCTGGCCCGGATGATTATTGCTCCGGCAGAGTTACCGGTGGGAATTGTTACAGCTATGGTGGGCGGGCCTTTTTTTATCTGGTTATTAATCCGGCATAAAAAGAAATCGGGATAATATTATTCATCATGATATATAACCATAGTTATAAAAATGGAATGAAGAGGGAGAATACTCAAAAATGAAAACAGCTTTAATTACGGGCGCATCCGGTGGTATAGGGCTGGAATTGACCCGTTTATTCGCCCGTGATCAGTACAATCTAATTCTGGTAGCCCGGCGCAGTGACAAATTAGAAGAACTTAAAAATGAATTAATGAGCAAATACAATATTCAGGTACACCTTGTTTGCAAAGACCTGGCTCAGCTGGATGCTGCAGCAGATGTATATAATTTTATCACACAACAAAATTTAGATGTGTATTATCTGATCAACAATGCCGGATTTGGAGATTACGGATTCTTCTGGAAATCAAATTGGCAGAAAACTTCACAAATGATTCAACTCAATATTACTACCTTAACTCAGTTAACCCGTTTATTCTTGCCGCAGATGATTGCTAAAAAAGAAGGCTGGATAATGAATGTGGCCTCAACGGCTGGTTTTCTACCCGGCCCACTAATGTCAGTCTACTATGCTACCAAGGCCTATGTCCTTTCGTTCAGTGAAGCTCTGGCTAATGAATTACAGGGGACCGGAGTGAGGGTAAGTATTTTATGTCCTGGTCCGACCACCTCCGGATTTCAGGATGCGGCGCAGATGTCAAAATCCCGCTTGAATAAAATGAAAGTGATGGCTGCGGCAGAACCGGTGGCCCGTTATGGTTACCGCTCCTTGTTCAAAGGAAAGACAATTGTCATTCCGGGTTTTCTTAATAAAATGACTCCGCTCATTGTTCGCCTTTTGCCCAGAAAAATGAGTACCGCCATGATCCGTCGTATTTCGGCGGAATAGCCGGGGGATTCTGCAATTATGATTTTAATGATGTATGAAGGTATTCAGTTTAGCAGGAATTTTAAATATTCTTCTGGGGATTGAAACTAAAAATTCCTTGGGTGTCCCCAACCACATTAAAAAGTTTATAAATCGAACTCTTCTTAATAACTTCCTGGCCTTTATGCTGTTGTTCAAGTGAAAATATTTCGATTCATCTTCAGGAAATTTTGCCAGTGAATTAAGTTTATCCCAGTTCAGGTCGGTTGGATTGATGATACCGTTTTGGACAGCATAGTCCCACAATTGCGTGCCGGGCAGTGGGGTGGCAATTGATAATCCGCAACTATTATGTGGATTATTGCGCTTGATCCATTTTATCAATTTCCAGGTTTGTTCCAGATCGGCCAGTGATTCAGGGGGTGAGCCGGCGATAAATGAAGCATAAACAGTGATACCAGCCTGGTTTAATAATCGGATTGTTGATTTAGTGATCTCATTTGAGGTTGCTCCGCTTTTCAGATATTGAGCTACTGCATCGGAGCCGGACTCAATTCCAAATTCTATCTTGACCACACCTAACTGTTTAAGCAGGATTAGCCATTCTTTATCGATCTGCTTGGTTCGTCCAGCCGCATAATACACTATTTTATTTAAAAGATTTTTTTTTCCAAGCTGATCAATTAATGCTGAAATACGGTTTTTATTACTCACAAATAAATCATCTTCAAAATGTATAGCATTAATACCATAGCGTGAAAAGATAAAGTTTATTTCCTCGGCAATATATTCCGGAGAATGCAGGCGAAATTTTTCCCACATGATAGAAGGTTGACAAAATTTACATTTATAAGGACAACCCCGGGAGGTCGTGACTTGCATGCTGCGCAAACCGGATTTATTAAATCTTATATGACTATCCAGGGTGATGATAGACTCAATATTTCCAACATTGTCTCGATCCGGAAATGGTATTTTGTCTAAAGGTTCGATCAACGCTAATTTGGGTACGGCGATTAATTTGCCATTATCCCAGAATTGTACACCTGGCAAGACTGCTTTATCCATAACAGAATCCGACAGCATTGATCGGACGAATTTTAGAAATGCTTCTTCCCCTTCCCCCAGTATGGCATAGTCAAACTCCGCGGGCATAGACCAGGGAGCCATCGAGATATGCTGTCCTCCTAGTACCAGTGGTACATTTTTTCCGGCCTTCTTAATTTCTATAGCCATTTTTCGGACTAAATTAAAATTATGAGTCAGCACAGAAAAACCGATCAGATTGGGATCGTATTTAAATAATTGATCCAGGTTTCGCATGGATAGAGACATAATCTTAATTTCGATTTTTGAAGTCAGTTCACGTTTTAGATAGGCGCTGAGATAACACAAACCGGTGGGAATGTACTTTGGACGTCCACCAAACAAAGGATCCACCAGGGCAATTTTAAATTTCTTTTCAGGAGGCTGATTGGCCATAACAGTGTTCATATTTTAACTGTTGCTAGACAAGGTGGATAATTGGATTGAACAAATTTTCAGACCATGGTATTCATTTATGTAAAAAGATTGAGGATGTCATTTTTAGATAAAGATTTGAAAAATCCACCTTCGGTGGTAATTATCTGTTTGACCAGTTCTTTCTTATGTTGCTGTAAAGCCAAAATTTTTTCTTCTACGGAATCTTTGGCGATCAGTTTATAGGTAAAGACCTTTTTGGTTTGACCGATACGATGTGCCCGGTCACTGGCCTGCATCTCCACTGCCGGATTCCACCATGGATCGTAATGGATAACATAATCGGCAGCGGTCAAGTTCAAACCAAAACCTCCGGCTTTCAGGCTGATCAGAAAAATCCGCACATCCTTTTCATCCTGAAATCGGTCTACTACTGCAGCCCGGTCCCTGGTCGAACCATCCAGATAAGTATAATCAATTGCCTGCTCTTCGAGATATTCACGAACGATGGTCAACATGCGTACAAACTGTGAGAACACCAGGACTTTATGATTTTCTGATATGATTTCATCAATCATCAACTTCAGTGCTTCAAACTTTCCAGATTCATCCTGAAATGTCGCATCTACCAGCAGAGGATGACAGGATACCTGGCGCAATTTGGTCAATCCTTCTAGTACACGCATTTTGGTTTTGTCCAGACCTTTAGATTGAATTTCGGAAATGATCGTATTGCGGAAAGTATCACGTATCTGATCATATATTTTCTGTTGTGCCTCACTCATAGGCGAGAAGATTATGTTTTCCACTTTGGGTGGTAACTCTTTTACCACTTCTTCCTTGGTGCGCCTGAGGATAAAGGGGAAAATCAGTCTTTTCAGTGTGGCGGCCACATCATTGTTTTGTTCTTTTTCAATCGGTCGCATAAAGTTATCCTTGAAGAAATTTTGATTTCCCAGCAAGCCGGGGCTGAGAAAAGAAAATTGCGACCATAATTCCATGGTATTGTTTTCGATTGGGGTACCGGTCAGTGCCAGACGGTTTTTGGCCAGCAGATTTCGGGCAGCTTGGGCGGTATCGGATTGCGGATTTTTTATATTCTGGGATTCATCCAGGACTACGTAATGAAAATCGATTTCCGACAGAAAAGATATATCCCGGCGTAAGTGTCCGTAAGTAGTCAGAATCAGTGGTTTTTTACGCAGGCGTCTGACATCACGGGTGCGCTTGGTACCATAATGTAGAATATAATCGATGCCCGGAGTGAATTTTTCAATTTCCC
>CAYSHN010000302.1:0-2574 GCA_964430815.1 uncultured Calditrichota bacterium
CTACCGAGTCTGCAATTCTGGGTACCCCTGCAATTCGTAGCAACTCATTCGTTGGTAGAATTTTATTACTAGAAGAGGAAGAACATAGGTATGGACTAACTTATGGTTTCCTTCCAGAGGATAGTGATAGAATGATTTTAAAAATTGAAGAACTCTTAAGTTTGTCTAATTTAAAAGCGGAATGGCAAAAACGTCGACAGAAAATGTTAGAAGATAAGATTGATGTCACAGCATTTATGGTCTGGTTTTTCGATAATTATCCGGAAAGTTATGACATCATGAAAACCGATCCCGATTATCAATATAAATTCAGATAATCTTCATTAAATAGTGTTTTATGAGATTTATCACAGATTTTCTACAGAATAGTACTAATTTATCACTTATATAAAAAAACCATCTACCGATTATTGATTGAATAGATGTTCTAAGTTAAATAGAATATGAGAATTACGTCTGAAATCGATAATGCTATAGATCTGCAGCAGGAGAAACCATCCTTGCAGACCTATGGCCTGCAAACCTATGGCCGCGACCTGATCAGTAAAAAGATCAGCTGGCAATTTCTGATTGTCGACTTCATCCTGGTCAATATTGCCTATTTCAGTATGCATTATTATAAGAGGGGAACGTTTCAACTCATACCCCATCCCTATTTTAACCTGTTGCTGATCTTTTATGCTTTGTGGTTAATTGTTTCCCTGGCTTCCGGCAAGTTTAACCTGATAAACTACCCCAACCTGAAAAATGGTTTCCTGACCATCGGCCGTTGTGCTGTTTTTAAGGTTTACAGTTTATCGTTTATCGTGGTCATAATGGGTTATTACTCCTTCTCACGCATCCAGATTTTCGGTACCTGTTTATTACTTTTTATCCTGGAAATTAGCACATTTTACATTTTTTATCTGACGGTCGGCAAAGGAATCGTGCAAAGTCATGAGGAATATCGTAACCGCGTTTTAAAATTCGGTTCTTTTTCTATACCCAGTTTAATATTCGACTTTATACTTCTAGTCGTTTCCTTTTTCATGATGACATATTTTAAGCGGGGTAGTTTTCATTTATCGGAAGATTATGAGAACATCTTTTTTGTAATCTGCGGACTATGGCTGATCACCTCCGTCTTTACCCGCAAGTTTGAACGACTGCGCTACCGGAATTATTATTATGCCATCGCCCCCTATGTCAAAGCGGCCATACTGATGATTGCCACCATGGCCGTACTGGTCATTGCCAAACAGTTATTTTATTTCTCGCGTTTGCAGATTTTCGGTACCTTTCTGTTGTTTACATTCTTCGAGATGATCACTTATTATCTCTGGTTTATCACCTACTCTGAAACATTTCAGAATAGTGATATCGAAACGCTGGAAGAATTGAATCAGACCCTGAAGCAGGAGGAATTACCGGATGAACTGCTGCACCTGGCCCAGTTGAAAAACCGTGAACTGGTTCCGGTTCGTGAACGGCTTAAAAGTAAATTTTTGAAGGATTTCCCGGCGCTCTATCACTTTATTGAATCCCGTCTGGATTTGAATACCATCGATGAACGGGATGCCCTGGTGATCGATACCCATACACTGTACAATATCGATACGATCGACGACCACTCCCTGACCCTGTTGATCAACCTGCACCGGGCCAATGATTTTCGCTGGCTGAACCGCTACTTTTTACAGGTACATAAAAAAATATATAACGGGGGATATTTCATCACCATCGCCGATACTATCCAGACTCACAAAACCCGTATCTACCGCAAATATCCTAAAATATTTGCCGATGGCATTTACATTTTGAATTTTATGATCCATCGCGTCATGCCTAAACTCCCGGGACTGCAAAAAATCTATTTTGGCCTTACCAAAGGCAAGAATCGCATGATATCCAAAGCGGAAATTATGGGCCGGCTTTACTTTTGCGGCTTTAAAGTGGTGGCGGAAAAAGAGTACAATGAAAGAGCTTATATTATCGCCAAACGGGTACGGACTCCCTCGATCGACAAAAGCCCCTCCTATGGACCTACTATCAAACTACGGCGGGTTGGACTACAGGGCGAAATTAACTATATCCATAAATTCAGAACAATGTATCCCTATTCGGAATATCTGCAGGAATACGTTTTTGAAAGAAACAGTCTGGAATCCGGAGGTAAATTCAAAAATGATTTCCGCCTGACCGAGTGGGGAGGTTTCATGCGTAAACTGTGGCTGGATGAACTGCCACAAGTCATCGACTACTTCCATGGCGATCTCAACCTGGTGGGTGTACGGGCACTCAGCGAACATTACTTCAGCCTCTATCCCCAGGATCTGCAGCAACTGCGCATCCAGTTCAAACCAGGCCTGGTTCCGCCATACTATGCCGATATGCCCAGATCTTTCGAAGAGATCCTTGAATCGGAACGGAAATACCTGGCGCATAAGCAGAGGCATCCTTTCACTACCGACATAAAATACTTCTTTAAAGCGTGGTATAATATTCTGTTCAGGCATGCCAGGAGTCAATAGAAGGCACTGAGGCACTGAGGCACTGAGGCACTGAGGCACTGAGGCACTGAGGCACTGAGGCACT
>CAYSHN010000302.1:2674-4974 GCA_964430815.1 uncultured Calditrichota bacterium
GAAATAAATTGAACAATTAATTTAAAGAAAATTGGTATCTAAAAAAATTGGTATGATTGTTGTATTACCAATTGTATGGATAAAATTGAAAATGCAAAATCAACCAGGATAAATACTTTTAGAGATTTAATTGTATGGCGCAAAGCTATTGATTTTGTTACTTCTATCTATAAATTAACCGCTTATTTTCCCGTAAATGAACAATATGGATTGTTATCACAAATACGCAGATGGGCGGTTTCGATACCGAGTAATATTGCAGAAGGATATGGTCGAAGATCGACAAAGGATTATATTCGATTTCTTAATATTGCCATGGGATCGGTATATGAATTACAAACCCAGCTTGAAATAGGATTAAATTTAAATTTTATTTCTAAATCAAACTATGATTCTATTTATAAGAATATCCGTGAAATAGAAATTATCTTAAGATCATTATTAACCATAATTCACCAATCAAATTCAATTACTTGACTTAGCGTCTCAGTGTTTTTTCTGACTAAGTGCCTTAGTGCCATAGTGCCTAAGTGCCTTTCTCTACAATAATAGAGGAATTATGAAAATCTCCACCATCGTTGGCGCCCGACCCCAGTTCATTAAACTGGCTCCCTTCTCCAAAAAAATCCGCGAAAAGTATACCGAGATCATTATCCATACCGGCCAGCATTATGATCCCAATATGTCCGGCAATTTCTTCCAGGAACTGGAAATCCCGGTACCGGATTATAATCTGGAAATCGGTTCGGAAAGCCACGGCGTGCAAACCGGCCAGATGCTGATCGCCCTGGAGAAAATTGTGTCCAAAGAAAAACCGGATTTGCTGGTGGTTTTTGGCGACACCAATTCCACATTGGCCGGAGCCCTGGTGGGGAGTAAAATGCATATCCCGGTCGTCCATGTTGAGGCGGGTCTGCGCAGTTTCAACCGCCACATGCCGGAAGAAATCAACCGCATCGTGGCCGACCATTGTTCCGATTTGCTTTTTGCTCCGACTAAAACTGCTGTTGAAAATTTAACTGCCGAAAAATTGGAAAAAAGAACTTGTCTCAGCGGCGATATTATGCTGGACACCCTGCATAACCATTTACCGGCCGCCGAGAAAAATTCTACCATACTGCAGACCCTGCAATTGAAATCAAAAAAGTACCTCTTGCTGACCCTGCATCGTCCGTATACGGTCGATGATATGCACAAGTTGGAAAAAATACTTGGCGCTATTGCTAAATTAGACTTACCGGTCATTTTTCCCATTCACCCCCGTACCCGTAAAATGATCATGGAATATAAACTGAACATGGCCCCTAATGTTGTGCTACTCGATCCCCAGGGCTACTTCGATTTTCTGGTGCTGCAAAAAAATGCCAGTAGAATACTGACCGATTCCGGAGGTATCCAGAAAGAAGCCTACCTGCTGAAAATCCCCTGCATCACCCTGCGCCCGGAAACCGAATGGGTCGAGACGGTTAAAGCAGGGTGGAATATTGTTATCGGCAATGATGCCGAAGGTCTGGTCAATACCGTACGCTATTTTAATCCCGGTGGATCTCAACCGGCAATTTTCGGCAACTACAGCGTGGCGGAAAAGATGGTGGGGAAAATAGGAGAGTTCCTGGGGCTGATGGTATGAAAAGGCACTTAGGCACTTAGGCACTGAGTGAACAAAATGGGTCATTGCCGGAACAGGCCGGTATCTCCCGGATCGAGGCGAAGCAATCTCGTTAGGCAAATAAACATTTATAGTAGAAAAAATCTTTATAGTTAGTCTTCTAAAATATAGAATATCAATATGAAAATTACAGATGCTTATCATAAATTTAATAAAGTTCATATAATCAGAGCTCTCCTCAGTGCCTTCATGCCTTTTTCCTCAGTGCCTAAGTGCCTAAGTGCCTTAGTGCCTTCTCTTTCTCTCTGTCTCTTTGTCTCTCTGTCTCTTTATCCCATCGTCTCCTCAGCTCAGGACGGTACCAAATACATCTACCTCGACCATATCAGTAATGACTATCTGAGTTACCTGATCAGTTCCGGACAGGTGTCACCAGATTTTGTGTTCCAGCAGCCTTATGACTTAACGGTCTGGAATAAAATGGAGAACAATTCAGAACCTTATACTTTTTTTAAACGATACTGGCAGTATTTCTACGGGCCGGCCGAAGGTGTTTCTGGTCAGTTGCAGTTAAATGATGAAGGTCATTATCATGATGTTGTTTATAACCGGTACCGGGCCAGCGGCAGCGTGCATCTGGCCGTAGGCCTGATCACCCTGGCTAACCGCACCAGTATCAACCAGGATTACA
>CAYSHN010000303.1:0-4971 GCA_964430815.1 uncultured Calditrichota bacterium
AATATTCGTCGGGCTTCTTTTAATTTATTTTTTCTCAGAGCCGACATCGCTTGCTCGTGATAAATGGAAGAAATGGCATGTCGAGAGACTAGGTGATTGGGATTATTTTTAAAGGCTTTATGCGCTAATTCGATAGCATTATTTAAATTATTTGTGATAAACTTATATTCCATCCTAAAAGGTGCTAATATTATATCGACATAGGTATCTTTTACCGCAGGATATTCCGGAGCCTGAACGATCAGGGAATCCATCATCATATTCGCTCTGGTACAATTTTTTTCTCTGGAAATAAGTGAGTGGCAGTATTCGATAACAATATTAACGTATAAGTCTTGTTACGGAGATTAGCATTATTTATTGCATATAAATCCTTGACTTTGATATATGCAGAATCATTACATCCCCTGTTTGAGTAATATCTAATTTGATCAAATTCAATTTCGATTTCAATTTCGTTCATTTTTTTTAAATATTCTTCTGCAGTGAATAGGGTTTTAAATTCTAATAATAAATCAAGGGCTTTTGAGTAATTTCTTTGAGCCTCCGTCACCTGGTACAGGATTTGTGCTGCAATTTGTATGGCAGACATGGTATAGCTTTTATCATCAGCCAAAATATAAAGTGAATTTTTATAATAAGGAATAAAATGATCGACATCGGTATACAATGCAGATAATTTACCAAAGGCGACTTTGTAATTATTCCTAAATATCTCATTACCGGGTGAAAGGGAGATTGCCTTTTCTATGTTTACCAAGGCTGCTTCGAAATTGGATAACTCATTAAGCGTCTCAGCTCGTTGCTGGTAAATAAATCCCATAATATCATAAGGATCAACAGGGATAAAATTTTTATAAAACTCTGAATAAATTGATGCATCACCTTTTTCAGTTGTACTGTATTCCTTGATAATATCAAGCTCTTGTAACAACTTGATAAATTTATTCTTATTGAATTTAGTATCAAATCCATCCGTTTTATCTATAATATCAATATCAATTGCTCTTTTAGTCAGATAAAGCCTGTTTTCAAGATAATAGGAGTTTGAAATAAAGGTAATAGGTAGGTTAAATATTTTACACACCAGATAATAAATGGCATTAGCATTTATAAGATTAATTTTGCCGTCTAATAAAAGGTCTTTGATCCTGGCATTATCATCATATGTTTTAAATAGATTTTTGTGAAACCATAAAAATATATCTTCACTTTGATCCTCATAATCATCTTTTTTATTGATTCTATTCTTTATTTCACTTAATAACAGATCAAAGGATTTTTGGACCAGATTAATTTCCTTGTCATCACTAATCCCCTCGGAAATCAGCCATAGATTCAGGTTATCAAATGTAGTGTCACGATTGATCCTGTATTTTTCAAAAATCAGTTTTTCCTGATCGGAATCATATTTTAAGTTAATATTTTGTGATTGGCTTATCCCAACATATAAAATGAGCATAATAATGAATTTTAGAATTTTAAAATTATTATTAGTCATACAGGTTTTAGCCTAGCTTATAATAAATCCTCTAACGATATCTCAACTGCATAAATATAATCATAGTTAGCCATATTAAATGTTTCCAATAATTATTTACCTGATAAAAAGTAGTTTAATAGATTGCGAAAATTTATTAGCAGTCAATTTACAAAAATAGGTTCCACTTGGTTGATTGAAAACGTTCCACCATACAGAATATAGCCCGGCATTCAAATCTGCATTAACCAGCGATTCAATTTTTTGTCCCATTATATTATAAATTTCCAGCGTGACATAACTTTTCTCTGGTATTTGGAAAACGATAGTTGTGGTTGGGTTGAATGGATTGGGATAATTCTGAAAAAGTCGATATGAATTTATGACCGTGGAATTATTTTCGTCACCTGAAGAAGTCAGGATAGTCGAATGGGTCAGCAAAAAACTCAGTCCGCCAAAATACGTTACCCGGTTAATTTGTACTTTCCCTATGCCAGCAGCAAAAAAGTCACCACAAATACCAGCGTCCCGGCATTTAGATCGATGTGAAAATACAGGACAATTCCTAAATATCCCTGCCGGCGTGATGACTGTATCAATTATTCTTTCCAGGGCGATGTCTCCGCCATAATCACAATTGAGAAAGCTTCCAGTTAATTCGACATACCAGGTTTCCCAAGATTTGGCAGAAAAATCGTACATTAGATATTCTTTGACATCGGTTGTGTCCTGAGGAATTATCACAGATTCGGCAATATAAACTTTATCACCATCTTTACGGAACCAGAGATAAGGAGTAGATGAATAATGACCAGTAAATCCATAATATAATCTGCCATTCACCCGTTGAGTATCGGTGACAGTTTCAGTATCAGTATACGCACTGTCACTTGTTTGATAGATCCATTGGTTTCTGATGGCTAGCGGAAAATAGGATGAATCTTGAATTACTTGAGCGTGAGTAGAAATGCAGCAAAAAAGATATAGGATCAACGGAATAGAAAAATACATCTTTGTTATTGATGTCTTTTTCATTTTCTATCCCCTTATGAGATTGTTATTTTTTTGTTTACAGTGTTTAAAAAATTTGGTTCATGAAATGGTATTTGAAAAATAATTCATGTTAATGAGTTTATTGTCTACTGCAGTCATGATTAGGTTCATTTAGACAAATCGATTCAAGTTTTTCGATAAGTTGTGTAGCAAATTGATCGATGATTTTTAGATTTGGAAATTCAGAATCTCTTCTAGAAAATTTAATCAATTTTGGCCTGAAATATTCAAATCCTTTAGAGGAGTAGAACTTATTTACTTTATTGAGTTCATTTGAATATTCCTGAGTTATTGTCACATGTCTATTAATTCTATATCCTCGAGCTTTCTTCAAAAGTATGTCAAGATCGTGGCCGATTTTTATAAGTTCCTTTATAGTCATGTTATTAACCAACAGATACGCTTTAAGAATTAATTCAAGAGCATGACAGTATAAGTAATATGTAACAGGTGAGAATTCTGAACTAATTGGCGCTAACTTAGCAATTTGAAGAAACTCGGCTGAATATTTATGAAAGCCCAGTGGACTGATCTTGAATACCGCTGGTTCAGGTTTGATCATAATTGGGTCGATTTTCATTATAACTTTTCTTTACGATCAAGTTTTATGATTAATGGCAAAAGTTAGAAATGATCAAACAATGAGTTTCATTTTCTGTCCATTATACTGGTCGAATTGTTATCCAATCGATATTAGTGATAGAAATAATCTTAAATATTCTTATCTACTATTGATCTTAATTTTGCCTATGAGGATCTACTTTTTAGCTGGCCAAAAAATATGCAAAAAGCTCTCGCCAATTTAAACTCGCCCCGATCCGGCAGCTATCGGATCGGGACTCAAACACAAATTCGCGAACTAAAAAATCATTTCCTTCATTATATTATTAAACTAAAAGATATGATATTTTGGAATGTAAGATAATCCAGTATAATTATAGCCGCGATATAGAATATAAAATTTAAACATGGGACTTTTAACTGTAATAATATAATCATAGAATGACCGATGTCAAATGAAAAAGTCCTACTCGGCTGGTTCTCCCTCGCTTTTACCGGGGCAAGCTGCCCGGGGAGCAATGACTCGCATAATCAGGTTGTACAGCTAGACACCTTCGAGGTTTCTAGAACCTCGAAGGTGATCTCTGTCTCAGTGAATTTTTTACATTTTCTCTTAATCTCTTTATTTCTTTGTGCCTATATGCCTTTGTTCCTCAGTGCCTTATATACATATCCCCAAATCAATTGTTTTATTTATTCCCCCCACTTTGTATATTTTGATAGGAAAGGCAGCAAATAAAGAGAAGATTACTTTCGCTGGATTTTTTTACAGCGAATTCGCAAAACCTGTGCGAAATAAATATTCAGGTGCTGTGTGGTTGGTTGTACCATCAAATATTTGATACTCTCATCTCACGATTTTCTTTTCACCAGCAGGGGGAATCCATAATAAAAACTAAATCCTTGAAAACATGGGTTTGTTATCTCTAAAAGCAGAGAAACAATACAGAGCAGGTGTATCAGGATCGGTACAAATGCTTGATTGAGGGTAAGATGAGGACCATCCTATGGATACCATCTATATTGAAAAGATTTTAGAAAAGCACCAGCATGACCATGGTGGATTAATTTCAATTCTGGAAGAAATTCAGGCCAAATACAGTTATCTGCCAGAAGAAGCGCTGCGCATTGTAGCTGAAAAAACCGGACGATCGCTGGTGGATATCTATGGTGTTGCTACTTTTTACAAAGCCTTCAGTCTGAAACCACGTGGTCGCCATCTAATATCCTGCTGCCAGGGCACAGCCTGCCATGTGCGTGGCGCTCATAATACGTTGCGTGAAGTGGAAAAACAACTTTCCGTCAAACCTGGTGAGACCACAGCGAATAGAGAATTTACCCTGGAATCAGTGAATTGCCTGGGAGCCTGTGCTCTGGGACCGGTGGTGGTAGTGGATGGACATTATTTTGCCAATGTCAAAACAAGTATGGTTCAAGACATCCTGACCCGCGCCGGCAAGGGACTGGACACGGTCGATATCAATACCGATCAACGAATTTTTCCGGTAGAACTCAGTTGTGCCCACTGCAATCACAGTTTGATGGATCCGCGCCAGATCATCGATGGACACCCCTCGATTTGTATCACCATATCTTTGGGACAAAACCATGGCTGGCTGGCACTCTCTTGTTTATACGGCTCTTATAACATAGCTTCCGATTTTGAGGTGCCTAATGATGCTGTTGTGCATATGTTTTGTCCGCATTGCCATGCCGAATTACGCGGCGGCGGAGCTTGTGGTGATTGTGGTGCTCCCATGGTGCCGATGATCGTCAGGGGAGGAGGCATTGTGCAGATATGTACCCGCCGTGGTTGTAAGAATCATATATTAGATTTGACTGGAACAACAATGACCTGATACAGGCTAAATAGGAGC
>CAYSHN010000304.1:0-4953 GCA_964430815.1 uncultured Calditrichota bacterium
ACTGACAAGGGGAAATTAATTATCAAAGGAGCAGCGTTTAAAAGTGACCAGGATCCGATTGATCGCGATTGTAAGTGTTACGTCTGTAAGAACTTTTCCCGCGGCTATCTCCGCCATCTTTTTAATGCCAACGAAATTCTGGGTCTACATTTAGCTACTTTGCACAATGTGTCTTACTATATTCAACTGCTCACCCAGGCCAGAGAACATATCGCTGTCGGTGACTTTGAGAACTGGAGTAAAAGTAAAATAGAGTCATGGCGGAACTAAGTTCGATTAAAACCTGTTACCATAACCAGGATATTGAAAATATATTTCTAGATACAAGCAGAGGTATTTATTTTGACAGTTGTGGATTTTATAATAGTTCCACTTATTACGTATTACCAGAATAAAAAGGAGTAGAATGTGACAGCGTATATCTTATTAATGACCTCACCGCCTGGACAACAGGGTGGTGGTTCAGCCATAGGGATGTTATGGCCATTTCTGCTGATTATTGCTATCATGTATTTCCTGATGATCCGCCCGCAGATGAAACGTCAAAAAGAAAGACAAAAAATGCTTGGGGCCCTGAAAAAAGGGGACGATGTGATTGTTGCTGGTATCTATGGAAAAATCATGGCCTTTACCGATGATGACAAAGCTGTAATCGTGAAAGTGGATGATAATACCAAAATGAAAGTGGATCGTGCTGCAATCAGCGTGGTGGTAAAAGAAGCTAAAGAAAAGGGATAATGCGTATCATTTTTATGGGGACACCCCGATTTGCAGCGGTGTCCCTGCAGCGATTGTTGCAGGCTTCACTTAATATCGTGACAGTGGTAACGGTTCCGGATAAACCTGCCGGACGAGGTTTGCATTTGCATGCTCCACCGGTTAAAGAACTTGCGCTGCAGAACGGTCTTTCCGTACTGCA
This sequence comes from uncultured Calditrichota bacterium, assembly GCA_964430815.1. Taxonomy (GTDB): domain Bacteria; phylum Calditrichota; class Calditrichia; order JAJRVZ01; family JAJRVZ01; genus CAVZSQ01. The sequence goes on from CAYSHN010000304.1 coordinate 920, forward strand.
ACCGGAAAGTCTAAAAGATAAAGATTTTATAGCTACTCTGCGTTCATTGCAACCAGAATTGATCGTGGTGGTGGCTTTCCGTATTCTGCCGGAAGAAATATTCACTCTTGCCTCACTGGGCGCTATCAATCTGCATGCTTCTTTATTACCCAAATATCGTGGTGCCGCTCCGATTAACTGGGCAATAATCAATGGTGAAACCGAATCAGGATTGACTACATTCTTTATCCGTAAGGCGGTTGATACTGGGAACATTATAGATACGGTACGGGTGGAGATTGGTCACGATATGACAGCGGGTGAATTACATGATATTCTGGCGGTAAAAGGTGGAGATCTCCTGCTTAAAACTATTCATCTGATCGAAGAGAAACGGGCAAAAACTTACATTCAAAATGAAGCACTGGCCAGCAAAGCTCCCAAAATCAGGCATGAAGACTGTTTGATCAACTTTAATCAACCTGCACAAAAGGTACATAATTTTATACGCGGATTATCCCCTTATCCAGCAGCTTTTACTTACTGGCAGGGTAAGATAATCCGCCTGTATGCGACCAGGGTTATTGATCTGCAGAAGAAAATAAAACCAATTGCCGAAATTGTAGATCTACCCAATAATCTTAAATTGGTCATTCAGTGCGATCCGGGCTGGTTGGGAGTAAAGGAAGTCCAATTGGAAGGAAAACGGCATATGATGGTTGAGGAGTTTCTGAGAGGATACCCAGTGAAAGTGGGGGAGAAGTTAGGTAATTAACCCACCTGGTGGTTACGATTCTTCGTGATTTTTTCCTGATACATGAGGGTAAATAGAATAAAAAGGATTGGAAAAAATTTTATTTTTATCTACATTACACATTAAATATTAAAGGACGTTTTATTGAACGATAAATCGAAAATCCTCATTGTTGATGATTATGCAGAAAATATTAAACTGATAAAACACTTTTTCAAACATTTGCCCTATGAACTATATTCAGCAAATGATGGTACCAGCGCCTTGCAGTTGATAAAAGATAATCCGCCTGACCTTATTCTATTGGACCTGATGATGCCTGGTATGAATGGTTTCGAGGTATGTCAGTATTTAAAAAATGATCCTAAAACTTGTCTAATCCCGATAATTATGGTGACTGCTTTCGGTAAGCAAGACGACCGTTTGCATGGTATTGAACTGGGTGTGGATGACTTTCTTACCAAACCGATAAATTTTTTAGAATTAAAAACCAGAGTGGCTTCCTTACTTAGAGTAAAAAAATATACGGATGAGTTGGAGAGTGCGGAAAAAATTATTTTTACTCTAGCCACTGTCGTGGAAGCCAGGGATCAGTATACCATAGATCATTGTAAACGTATGGCACATTATGGGACACTTCTGGCAGAAAGACTGGGGTTGGATGCCGAGCAAATCCAAATTATTCAGCGCGGAGCATATTTGCATGATATCGGAAAGGTGGCTGTTGCTGATAATATATTATTGAAAAAGAGCAAACTCGATGACCAGGAATTTTTACAGATTAAAGAACACACACTGATCGGAGAAAAAATATGCCAACCGCTCAGGACTCTGAAGCCGATTCTACCCATCATCCGCTCACATCATGAGCGTTATGATGGTAGCGGCTATCCGGATGGATTGAAAGGTGAGCATATTCCACAGATTGCGCAAATCATTGCCTTAGTGGATTGTTATGATGCCATGACTACTACCAGACCATATCGGGAAGCGCTAGCTCACACTACAGTTATCGATACCTTTGAAGAAGATATTAAAAATGGTTTATGGGAATCCCAGACAGCTACAGCATTTATAGATTTGATTAAGAAAAATGGTCCAGTGCAAACGAATTTAGTTTCTGATGATTTTGTTTAATTCTACAAATAATGAATCAATTTAATATTCAAATTGGACTGATAGGGAGCGGGAATATTATGCTTAAATTCATTAAAATGCACCTGAAAACTTGATCTGGATCACAATTATTCATTGAACTATAAACTATTATTAATTAATAATTTTGAGGTTTTGGAGGAAAAGTGAATAAATATAAATCATTGCTGATCTCACTAAGCATTTTCTGCGCCTTACAATGGCGATGTTCATTACCTACACTTGATGATGTCACTCCGCCGACTGTTCTGATTATATATCCTTATGAAGGGAGTGTGTTATCAGGAACTGTGAATATTTCAATCGAGTCAACTGATGACAAGGAAATAATAAAAGTCTGGTATTATCTCGATGGAAATCTTATGGAATATGCTAGTGTTTCAAATCCGAAATTTCAATTAAATCTTACTCCATTAGCCGATGATCGAAAACACATTTTGGTGGCAGCAGCCAGAGATAAAGCCGGTAATACAGGTTATTCAACCTCTCTATCGGTAACGTTTTCAGAGTCCGATGATGTCACACCCCCGGTCGTACAAATTTTAAATCCTCTGAACGGTCAAACCGTCCAGGACACAGTCCATGTAGTAGCAAGTGCTTCTGATGATAGAATTGTACGTGAGGTTGCTTTCTTTATTGATGGTGATTCGGTTCTATCCGATTTGATCTATCCCTATGAGTATTTCTGGTCAGTTGTGGATTTTGCTGACTCAAGTGAACATACCGTATTTGCCAAAGCCTACGATGGCTCTGATAATTGGAGCGTATCAACATTAATAACGGTTAACGTTGATCTTGGTCTAGATAAAACTCCTCCAACGGTTCAGTTAATTTATCCAGTTGTGGGACAGATACTGAGTGGAGAAGTGTTGGTGAAGATAGATGCAATTGATGATAAGCAGCTCCAACGAGTTGAGTTTTATATAGATGGAGTTTTAGAATCTACCATTTATACTGATACCACCAGCTCCCCATTTGCATTTCTATGGGATACGTCTCCATATGAAGCAAATTCACAACATATTTTATTTTTTAAAGCCTTTGATATGGCCGGGAATCAATCGGTTAATACGCCGGTTACCTTTACTATCGGCTCAGCTGATCTGGTACCTCCTGAAGCTCAATTAATTTATCCGGTGGTTGGGGAAGTATTGAGTGGTCAGGTAGAGGTTATCGTTTACGCTACAGATGATCGTCAGCTGGATCGTGTTGAATTTTTTACGGATGGAAATTTGGAATCTACAGTTCAAGCCACACCAACAAGTTCAACCTTTACTTTCTTATGGAATATGACGTCTTATGTACCAAATTCACAACATACCTTATTCTTCAAGGCAGTGGATGCGTCCGGGAATCAATCGGTTAATACACCGATCACCTTTACGGTGGGTACGGTAGATCAGGAACCGCCAATAGTAACATTATTATATCCGGTGGATGGTGACACATTAAGTGGTAGTGTAAATGTGACTGTGAATGTTTCTGACAATATCGGTGTAGTAAAAGTTGAATTTTTTATTGACGGGGGAAGCAATGGTGCTCCGAATTTCACGCTGACTGCTCCTCCCTGGATTTATAGTTGGAATACAAGCGGATTAGTAGATGGTCATTTGCATTCATTGTATATTAAAGCCTATGATGCAGCTGGCAATATAGGTACATCTGGACCAACTGGTTTCCCGATACAATAGCTGGTCAAGAAAAGTTGATAAAAGAATACTAATTAACATTAGAATAAATAACCGGTTATGAATATTTAATTCAAATTCCAATTCTTTGGTACCGACTTTATTAAATTATTTACTGATAGGGGACCAGCTTAATCCAAAACCATCAACCAAATTCTATTTGACTGTCTGTTTATTCTTAGTAGTTATATCTAAAAGCATTTGTCAATCAAAATTATTATTAAATTTGATCTTTTGAAGGATTTTTCTCTCTTAAAAATTTCAGGTAACAAAAATATAATTTCTTAAAAGTCAATAGGACTTAGTAAAATTAAATGCGTTTATTTATTTGAAATAAAACCAAATCAGAGTGTGATGTTTATCACGCGATTAATTATAAAGATTACTATTTTAAAACCGATATAAATATAATAAGTATAAAAAGTTAGTCAAGATAACAAGTTTGTAATTTCATTCTA